>JAUWQS010000228.1 GCA_030610915.1 Pseudomonadota bacterium
TTTCAACAGTAGCTCAATTAGGAGGTTATCAAGGGAAAGGCTCAGAAAAGCCACCTGGGTTTGAAGTAATCAAAAGAGGTTTGATTTGTCTTAGATATATGGTTCTGGGGTATCAAATAGGAGTAAATGAGTCCCCTTCTAATTTGGAGACCTGGCCTCTGCCGGGCATCCAAACAAGTAGGCTAACTTGTCCAGAAATATTTATGGGATAATGGCAGTGCTCCTGCGTGGGAATACGTACCAAACCAGCAACCAGCAATGAGCAACCAGCAACGAGGAAAGGTAATCCCCTTATTTACTGAGCCGATACGCTATCAGGTTGTTTTTCCTTCAGCCTTCAGCCTCCCGACAGACGCGATTTCTTTGCAAGCTCAACTATGAACTCCTCAGCTTCTTTGGAAGGATTAGTGAAAACTATCATAAAAGGAATGTTTCCCTGAGGGGAAACACTGTTGGAAACACTGCTCCCGCCGGGAATGGACAATTTTTCCGCAATCTCCTTTTCAGTAAGGTTACTCAACTCTTCATCGGTCAGGATATTCCCGCAATAGGACTCCATCATATCCAGGACTTTCCCGGATTCATTTAATATTTTCCCACGCACCTTTACCCTGAGGATCGGATAGTCATACATGTTAACAGCAACACCCTCTATTATGAGAACTTCCCCTAATATCCAATTCTTGGCATAGCGCTCTTTGACATTTAAAAACCCAACCTCTCCCACTTTTTTATTTGTGGTTTCACTATTCTCTTTTAGTCTGCCCGCTGACATATAGGGAGAAACTTTATCCAGAATTTGTTTCCTTGTCTGTGGAAAGAGCCAGAGATAAACACCTCCCAACACAAGGATTACGATTAGAGTATAAGCAAGTACTTTTCCCGGTGTCCACAAGCTTTTTTCCTTTCCCCTGCTTGTTTTTTCTTTATTATCCTCTTCCGTTCCTTCCGGGAATTCATCAAAGACGGGGGTCTCTTTCTCAATTTCCCGCTCTACTTCAACATCGATGCTTTCTTTATCATCATCCGCACTATCAAACAGGGCAACGTCTTCTTCCCTATAAGGATTTTCCTGGAAAAACACCTGCTTACAACGACTACACCTGACCCATACCCCGTCTCCCTCCATCAGAGACTTGTCAAACCTGTATTTCGTTTGACACTTTTCACACTCAATTATCATTATTACTCCTCTATCGTAACTACTTACGTAGTCAGGCTGAAGCTATTTAGGCTGAAGGCTGAAGGGGCCAAAAAAGCGCGATTGCGGCGTTTTGGCAGAGAAACAGTAAGTTTTTGTATCAAACATGGCTTCAAAATTCGCAGTATCCTCGTTTTTCCCTAACAGTCTTCAGCCTACAGCCTATTTACCTGAGTAATTACTCCTCTATCACACATACATCCGGCAAAAAGCGCCACTTTTCGTTAAAATCGATCCCATATCCCACAACAAATCCCTCTTCAGTCAGTGTGAAGCCCACATAATCCGCCTCAAACTCGACCTCTCTCCTATACCTTTTATCCAGGAACGTACATACCTTCAATGAATCAGGCTTCCTCTCTTTCAACCTGGCAGACAGGAGAGATAACGTAAGGCCGGTGTCTATGATGTCTTCTATTATCAGAATGTCTTTCCCCTTAACAGGTATTTCGATATCTTTTTTAATGATTATCTCTCCCGAGCTTACCTTTCCGGAACCATAGCTCGATACCCTGACAAAATCCACAATACATGGTATGCTGATATATCTTATCAGGTCTGCCATAAAGACAAAAGCGCCCTTGAGGACACAAACCAACATTAACTCTTTTCCCTGATAGTCCCGGGAAATAATACCGGCGAGTTCCTTTACCCTCACCTCAATCTCCTCTTTGCCGTAGAGAACCTTTACCACATCCATCAAATCTCCCCTTTCCGAGTTCAAAAGCTAAAGGCTATTAGGTTGTTTAGGCTGAAGGCTATTAGGGCTGAAGGAATATTAATTAGTAGGGGCGAAAAATCTTTCGCCCCTACCTTCCACCTTCCACCTTCCACCTTCCACCTTCAGCCTTCAGCCTTCAGCCTTCAGCCTAACCACCTTCAGCCTAAGTTAAGCCGTCCTCAACCCGTACACGTATGCCAGTATCTCGGCAACCGCCTTATACAGATTTTCCGGGATCTCTCCGCCCACATTGACTATCTTATACAATACCTGTGCCACAGGTCTGTTTTCTACTATCGGCACATCCTTTTCTCTGGCAATTTCCTTTATCTTTTCAGCGATATAACCTGCCCCTTTGGCAACAACTCTGGGGGTGGGCATATCTGTTTGATCGTACTTCAACGCAACAGCAATATGAGTGGGGTTGGTTATAACCACATCCGCGTCGGGGACACTCGCCATCATCCTCTGCCTGACCGCTTCCCGCTGAAGACGTCTTATCCTTGCCTTTACAAGAGGGTCTCCCTCCGTTTGTTTATGCTCATCCTTGACCTCCTGTTTGGTCATCTTGAGCCCCTTCTCATGCTCCCATTTCTGATATATATAATCCAGAATCGAGAGAAATATGAGCGCCAGACATGTAATGAAGACAATCTTGAACGCCACTTTTCCCGTATAGATCAGTACCTCCCAAACAGTGCGCTCCATGAGGAGAGACAGCTCTTCCATCTCTCCCCTGATCACCGCATAGGCAATGAAACCCACAACGGATATCTTAAATATGTTCTTGACCAGTTCGACCAGAGACTTTAGAGAAAAAAGTTTCTTAAATCCCTTAATCGGATCGATCTTTGACAGCTTGGGCTGTATGGATTCCGTGGAAAACAGAAACCCAACCTGAAGGTAATTTGCAAGCATACCCGCAACGAGAACTGCCGACATCAAAGGGAGAAGGATAATAAACATCTTATATGTCAGTCCTGTCATAAGCACTTGAATATTATCACCGTCGATAATCATACCCCCGGCTTCCCGGAAGATCCACCTCATCATCTCCATTATCTTCTCCACCATACCGGCTCCGCAGAAATAGAACACCAGCAGGCAGATAAGTAAAATTACAGAGGATGCCACCTCCGGACTCTTCGCAACCTGCCCCTTCTTTCTTGCTTCTTCTCTTCGCTTAGGTGTTGGTTGTTCAGTCTTTTCCAGGTTTTTATCAACTTCAGCCATGTGCTAAAACTCCTTCGATTTCCATATCCATGACGCTTCCGTCAAGAATCCTGCATATGGGAATTGGAAAATAGAAATTAGAAATTGGGGAGAAATGGAACGAGCTTACGAGTTGATAGTACGAAAGGATGAAGGCCAAATTTCCAATTTCAAATTTCAAGCCGTGAAAGGCTTACATATGATGCAAGAGCAGACTCACATCTCCCTTAAGATTGAAGAAGAAAAATTCGGTGACCTTCAGAAACATCGGCAGGGTCAATCCAATACCTATAAGACCCACGGCTATCTTCAAAGGAAAACCAACGATGAATATGTTTATCTGCGGCACCGTCCTGGCAATCAAACCAAGTCCGACACTCGTACAGAGCAGGGCCACGATAACAGGTGCGCCTGTCTTAATTGCGACAACAAACAGATTCTTCGACAACTCAAGGATGGTCTCCATCAACTCTCCCGAGAAATGAAAGCCGAGTGGAGGAAGAAGACAATAGCTATCGGAGATGGCATGTAAAAATATATGATGACCATTTATCGTCAGGAATATCAAAACGGCAATAAGATACTGAAGCTGCGCTATAATGGAGACCTGCGCGCTGGTTATAGGATCGACAACATTAACTATGGCAAACCCCATTTGAAAACCTATAAGCTGCCCCGCAAGCTGTATCCCCGCAAAGATCAGTCTGCCGGCAAAACCTATAATAACACCTATTAAAACCTCGCCGGCCATCCTCAACGCCAGAGGGAAAACGGCAAGATCACCCATAGGCGCCTTCAATTGAACAAAAGGATAAATGAGAAAGACAATAAGGAGTGATAACCCGGCCTTTACCCTGACTGGAACAGTCCTGCCGCCCAACACGGG
>JAUWQS010000511.1 GCA_030610915.1 Pseudomonadota bacterium
GGGCGTGTTGCCCAAATACTCAAAATAACAACTTTCAAAAAACAATATATTTATTACAATTGCCCTGTAGTTAATGACCTTGTTGGAGAATATTTCTATCATGTTGGGCAAGCCAAAAAAAACCGAAGCCAAGCTGTTTTATCATGGTGTATCGCTTGAGCGTCGGATGCCGAGTGAGCATCCTTTACGCAGGATAAAGCAGTTGGTAGATTTCAATTTTATTCGCTCACAAGTCTCTGAACTTTACGGCACTAACGGCAATCAATCCGTTGATCCTGCCGTCATACTCAAGCTCATGTTCCTGCTGTTTTACGAAAACATCAAGTCTGAGCGTGCTTTACTTCGTCAGTTACCGTTACGGCTGGACTGGTTATGGTTCTGCGATTACGACCTTGACGAAGCCACACCGGATCACAGCGTACTGTCCAAGGCACGTAATCGCTGGGGTTCGGAAGTATTCGAAGCATTTTTCCTGAATGTTCTCGAACAATGTATAAATGCCGGCTTAGTCGATGGCGAGACCATATATATCGATTCCAGCACAATCGACGGTAACGCCGACATCGATAAGGTTCAGGCACAATTTCGTAAAATCAGCGAAGAAGTTACCGGCAAGCTTGATAACATCGAACCAGTTCAACCAGAGACTTCCGGCGACGATGACCAACAAGACAAACTCGAGAAACACGTTAATCCTTCCGATCCTGACGCACGCATAGGCCGCAAATACGGCAAGAGTACGCTGGGTTACAAGGATCATCGTGTCGTCGACGACAAGCATGGTATAGTAACCACTACGATCACAACACCTGCCAATGTCCGTGACGACAAGGTACTACAGGAAGCAATGATCAGCCATCAATTCAAAACTAAAACCAAACCCAAAACTGCCGTTGCCGACAAAATATACGGCACCGGAGCTAATTATAAATACCTGCATGACACAGGTACCAATAGCTGCATTCCTCATCCTAAACCCGGTACGAGTTATCCTGGCAAGTTTCCTCACAAAATGTTCAGATATGACAGAAAGCAGGATTGTTATATTTGCCCGGCAGGCCAGAAACTGCAACTTTATAATCGCAACGCATCAGTAGGAAAGCGTTACCGTTGCAAACGTCAGATATGTGAGGAATGTGAGTACTTTTCAGAGTGTGTAGCATCGAGACAACTGGGACGCCAGATAGCTCGGAATTTTAACGCCGACTACATCGAATGGGCGGATAGTTGTTTATCCAAACATGAACGCAAACGTTTAATGGGTCGCCGCAAATATAAAGCCGAAGGCTCGTTTGCCGATGGAGCCAATAACTATGGTTTCAAGCGTGCTCGCTGGCGGGGCATCGCGAAGATGAAAATACAAAACCTGATGATTGCCGCGATTCAGAATCTTGGCAAGTTGCTGCGTTATGGCCAAAACAATCCCAAACCGCTCAGCAGTTCAATAGCAATAAAAGCCGCTTTCAACGGGTATTGGCAGGCTCTTATTGGAGCTATTGAGGAAGAATATGCCTTATGTGAGCGAATATTAAATTATCAAAGAGCAAATCCGGTTTCATCCGGCAAAATTTACAAGAATATAAGAAAGTTGTCTCAGAGCAGCTTTGGGCAACAAGCCC
>JAUWQS010000170.1 GCA_030610915.1 Pseudomonadota bacterium
AATGAGTTCTTTCAGGAGCCATGTATGGGTGAGCATCAACATAACATATTATGGTAAGCGTTCGCGGAACGGTGAAATTAGAAAATAGAAATTGGAAACTCGGCCTTCATGCTTTTGTACGACTCGACTGAGCTCACGCCGAAGCCTGTCAACTCGTAAATTCGCTTCATCTCTCCCAAATTTCTAATTTCCAATTTCAAGCCGTGAATGGCTAAGATTCACAATCACTTTTACATACCGGAGTTTGCCCCTATTTATTGAGCTATTACCAAGGTATCTTCTATTCCTCAGACACTGGATGGATAATCATCTTCTTGAGATTTGAGAGCTTTATCTGGAAGGTTCCATATTTCGTCTTTCCATAGGCCCTGCTATCTTTTTTCAAGATCAGATCGGTTCTGCCTCCATCATTCAGTTCTACCGATCCACTCAGTTTTCCACCTTTGAGACAGAAGACGACATTTCTTATTTTATCGAAGGATATTGTATATACCCCTTTTCCCTTGTTTCCCTCAAGAAACGTTTCCCCCTCCACACTTGCTTCCGTACATTCCGCCATCATGTCCATTTGATCAATAAAGATCGCCGTGAACTTTCTTTCAGGTGAAGGTATCTTCTCGGAAGAGGCTCCTCCTGATAGAGAACCCATCGCAAGCAAAAAGGGCAAAACAGCTAATATGCCAAATAATTCAAATCTTCTCCTCATAGCAAGCTCCTTAGGGTTTAGGCTGAAGGCTATTAGTCCCTTAGTCGTGAAATTCGTGCAAAAATGGCAAAAGAATCGTACTGAACATATTAAAAGATGAACGTCCAACATCGAACATTGAACATCGAACGTCGAATAATGATGTCGCTCCGCTCCTTAAATTATTCTAAAATCAAATACCGAATATTCAACAGCTATTTCTCTTTCTTCATTGTTTTTCATTCAACATTCGATGTTGGACGTTGGATGTTCGATGTTCATTCTTTTCCCTTTGGTTCCGGCTTGTCCAGGTTAAGAAATAGCCTATCTATCTTCAGCCTGAGTAATTACGCACGGACAAACAAGTTTGTCCATGCCACCCGCTCGCCTTTGAGCTTTGAGCTTTGAGCTTTTACCTCCAGCTTGTCCGGGTTAGGCAGGGTTACCACTTGCCACCTTAGATATCAAGAAATAATTCTTACCTTGACATAGTGTCTTGACTTGCTTAGTCCCTTAGTTGTAAAGTTCCTGCAAAATTGGCTTCAGTGTGAGACTTCGCCCTTCGACTAGCTCAGGGCACGTCCTGAGCCTGTCGAAGGGCGAACGCTCAGTTGAATAGCAAAAGAAAATCGTAAGTACTCAGGTTCAAGGTCTTCGGCGAGCTCAGTCGAACAGCTCAGTGACTAAAAAACGGTCAACCCTGAACCTCTGAACCCGTGAACGGTTACAAACATGAATGCACCGATATTACCAGCTACTCACTGGAGACTGCCTGAAGCAAATGAAAGAGTGCAAAGCTTACTGCTCGACGAGCTTGGGATAAATCCTGTTATCTCACAGATACTGATAAACCGTAATATCCTGAATGTATCCGATGCAAAAAGATTCCTTTCGCCCTCTTTGAATGATCTTCACAACCCATTCCTTATGAAGGACATGCAAGAGGGGATCGATAGATTGATAAAGGCCATCTATGGTCATGAAAAGGTGCTGATCTACGGTGACTATGATGCGGATGGCATTACCTCTGTGGCTCTCCTTGTAAAATTCCTGAGAGAAATTCATGATGATGTGGCGTACTACATCCCCGACAGAATCAGCGAGGGGTATAGCCTCAACAGGACTGCGATAGATAAGATAAAAAGCGATGGGATACATCTTATAATCACGGTTGATTGCGGCATCTCCGACTATGATGAGATATCTTACGCCAACTCACTTGGTTTAGATGTCATAATCTCAGATCACCATGAGGTCCCTGACAGGATTCCGGAGGCGGTGGCCATAATTAACCCGAAACGCGGCGACTGCCGGTTTCCCTTTAAACATCTTGCGGGGGTGGGCGTTGCCTTCAATTTTCTTATAGCCCTTAGAGGAAAACTGCGTGAAGACGGTTTTTGGGGAAATAAAAGATATCCAAACCTGAAAGAATATTTGGACCTTGTCGCTCTGGGAACAATCGGGGATGTCGTTCCCCTCATTGGCGAAAACAGGATATTTGCGAGGTTCGGACTTGAATTGATTACCGAGGGTAAGAGGGTTGGCTTAAGGGCATTAAAAGAGGTATCCGGCGTGGAAAACAGCGGCGTTGATTCCAACGTGGCGTCATTTAACCTTATACCAAGGATAAATGCGGCGGGACGTATCGGATCTCCAGAGGATGCTGTGCGGCTTCTCCTGACGGATGACATGAGCGAGGCCATGGAAATTGCAGGGAAACTGGATGCCTGTAATAAAGAGCGGCAAAGAATAGGAAAAATAATTCTTGAAGAAACACTCCATACGATAGAAACAGCTACCGATCCCAAGAAGGTGAATTCCTTTGTGCTTTCTTCCAATAAATGGCACCAGGGCATTATCGGCATAGTTGCCTCAAGACTTGTCGAGAGATATAACAGGCCTGCCATACTGATCAGCGTTAAAGATGGCATCGGAAAGGGTTCAGGAAGAAGTCTTGCCGGTTTTAATCTGATAGATGGCTTAAAAAGATGCGATCCCATGCTTCTCTCTTATGGGGGGCATCAATATGCGGCAGGAATTTCGATAGAAGAAAAAAATATAAAAGAGTTTAGCAATTGCTTTAATAAGATAACCGGTGAGGACCTGACAGCTTCAGATCTTATACCCAAAACAATTATCGATGCGCAATGTAATCTGAGTTCGATCGACCACGATCTGATTTCACAATTTGACATGCTTGCCCCTTTCGGAAACATGAATCCGGAGCCTGTCCTGTGTGTGAAGAACATGCGTATTATAACTCCTACGATCGTGGGGAATAATCATCTCCGTATGAATATATGCGGAGATGGGACATCATATAATTCCATATGGTTCAGCAAAGGTCATTTTGCTGAAACTCTTGCGGAATCAACATTTGATATCGCCTTTACTCCTCAGATAAATTACTGGAACGGGACGTCAAAGATTCAGCTCAAGATGAAAGATATGGCCTTTACAAAGTTTTATTAAGTAGTTGGTAGCCGGTCACGGCTCGAAACTTGAAATTGGAAAGTAGAAATTTGGGAGAGATGAAGCAAATTTACGAGTTGACAGTACAAGAGTGTAAAGGCCAAATTTCCAATTTCTATTTTCCAATTTCAACATTTGCTATCCTACGAACCAGGTAAATGAAAGTAAGGTAACCCTGAACTGTGAACTTTTATAGACTTATAAATATTATTGCAGTCGCACTTGTGGTCTGTCTTCTGATACCTTCTATTTCACCCGCGGAAGATAATGCGTTAACTTTGACCCTGGATAAGGCCCTTGAGATGGCTCTTGCTAACAATACCCTGATAAAGGAGGCCATAGAGAAGCAGAAGGCGGCCATAGAGGAGGAAAAGAGCGCCAAATCCGATTATTTCCCCAAGGCATCCGCCTCCTATTCCTATACAAATCTTAAGGAGAAACCTTATGCCGTTTTTGGTCCCAGTGAGATGCCAATAGGTAACAAGGATAATTATCAGTGGGATGTTACTCTCATCCAGCCTATTTTCACCGGTTTTGCGCTATCGATCAGACATAAGATGGCCGGGCTCGGTGTAGATTTAAGGGAAATGGAAAAGGATCGGGCGGTTCTTGATGTGACTAAAGAGGTAAAAGTTGCCTATTTTAATATTCTACTGGCAGAGAAATTCTTCATGGTATCCAACGAAGAGGTGAAAAATCTTGAATCGCATGTAAATGACGCGCAACATCTCTATGAACAGGGGATGATACCCTACAATGACCTCTTGAGATCGAAGGTGGCGCTGGCCAATGCCGTTCAGAACAGGGTGAAGGCTGAAACGAATATTGAGATGGCGGTATCGTCTCTGAATACGCTGCTGAGAATTGGCATTAACAAAGAGACTGAAGTTGAGGATATTCTTAATATAGTTCCATTACCCTACAATCTCGAAAACCTTATTGATGAGGCGCTACGCCGCAGGCCTGAATTGGATGCTCTGCGCATTGCGGTGGAAAATGCCGATAATGCCGTCAGGCTTGCAAGGAGTTCATATTATCCGGAAGTTGCGATGGTCGGCAGTTATGAGCAAAAGGGTGATAATCCGGAGGCTAACAATAATGACTATAGTAACAGCTACAATACAAGCGTTACCATGCAGGCGAGATGGAGATTCTTCGAGTGGGGAAAGACAAGGGCGGATGTTCGGAAATATATTCATGAGAAACTGTCACTCGTTGAAAGATTGAAGGGTGTTGAGGACGATATCAGACTTGAGGTAAAAAACTCCTTATTAAACCTGCAGGTTTCAAAGAGAAATATTCGTACTGGCGAGGAATCTCTTACCCAGGCAAAAGAGAACTGGCGCATTACCAACCTGCAGTATCAGCAGCAGATGACAACCTCAACAGAGGTTCTGGATGCCAGGACATTTTTAACACAGGCGGAGACAAACTATTACGGCGCGCTATACGGTTACATGATTTCTGAAGCCGAACTGGAAAGGGCGGTGGGAAAGATCTCACGCAAAGGCGCTAAGGGCGCAAAGAACGACATAAATTGATAGAAAAATTATAACTGCGCAGGTGGATAGGCTAAACTCCTTCAGCCTATCCACCTGAGTAGTTCCAATGTGAGGTTATGGTTCATGGAAGACAAGACCCGGGAAAAAGGGAAAAAGGGCATTATTATTGCTGTTCTGTTTATTCTTGCCTTTGCGGGATTTACCCTCTTTAATTATCTTCAATTTATTGGTCAAAAAAAGGTTGATGGTGAAAAGATAGAGAAAATTCCTGTTCAGGTTGCCGAGTCAAAG
>JAUWQS010000456.1 GCA_030610915.1 Pseudomonadota bacterium
ATCACCGATTTTCGCGGGATTTTAACCGTCATAGAAATATAAGATTTTTACCCAAGATTCATCCAAACTTAAGTGTATGTTTTATCCCATCAAGCCATGAAAGCGATTGAGGTAAACGCTGCCATGGAACAGTCCTCAAAATGGGATTATGCGCTCTGCGGGGATAGGTGATTATTACTTCTCCCTTTTTGAGACTCAAGTTTGCCTTGCCTTGAACGAAATGTCTGTAGATTTTAGGCGCATCGCATTGTTCAAAGCCCCGCAGTTTTTGGGCAAGCATACTGTAGAGAGTATCGGCCACCATAGTCATAACCACATCGAAGTGCACTTTGATAAGGATCGGTGAAGAAAGCGCATTGAGGTAGAAAAACTTAACCGCCTCAGAGATAGCATTCTCCACTCGCCAACGGCGGGCGTAATTTCCTACAAGAAGTTCTACAGGAACATCAAAGTCGTTGGAGATAAGAAACGACGGTTTTTCATGACCATTGCCACGGACAATAACCTGGCGGACTCGTCCCTCATAGTCTCTAAGAGATATTGTGGATTGATAGACCTGAGGGTTTGGGTATTTTCTTTTCCCATGGGGAATAGATATCTTCTCCCATCCTTGGATTTTATCCACCTTGCTTAAAAGATCCCTCCCTCTCCGTCTAAGCGTTATGAATTTTATCCCTTGTCTATTGAGCTGTGAAAGCTTGGAGTAAGAGGTAAACTTGGAGTCAAAAACAAAGGTAGGCTTTATACCGCGTTTTATTCCTTTCCAGAAGGAGAGAAAAGTTAAAACCTGATCATCGGACTCACTGCGTTTAATATCAGAAGCCGTATAGAGAATAAGCTTGGAGGCCGCATCCTGGGCAAAAAGAGTAAGCGCACCTTTGATCCGCTTTCCCCTCATCCCGGCCCAGTGCTCTTCCAATACGGATTCATCCCCATAATGAGGGATCGTGTGAAAATCCATATTGATAATGCTGCCATCGTATAATCCCAGTCTACAGGCTTGTTTGATAAAGGCCTTTTGAAGACGCAGGAGATGCACCTCATCGAGAGAATAAGAATAAGAAGACATAGCCGTGCACTTGGGTAAAACATTTAATCCTGCAAAAAAACCAAGCCCTGGATCAAACGCATGGTCACCCATATGGGCATAACGTTCGGTACCGATAAGCTTAAGAGCAAGAAACGAAAGGAAGTAACTTGTTGCAGGAATCGTCTGACTTCCTGGTAATCCAGCGGTCTTTACGATGTCTCTAATGTTGAGCTTTTCAATAAAGGGAGCAAAAAGAAAAACGCCGCCTGCTGCACAGTCAAACGCTTGTCCTTCCATCTGGCCTATGGTAATGGCTTCCGATCTAGCCGGAACCTCTGCTCCTTTGACAGTCAGACCGATTTTAAGACGGCTTCTCCGTGGCAGTTTCGCAAAGCCTTCCTCTCGAAGGACTCTCTCAACAGTCCGCACTGAGATTTCAACGCCTTCTTCAGACAACAACTCGGTAATCTCACCCGCAGACAACCGGCTCTTTCTCCAGGAGCAGATTTTCTCACGAAGTTGGTTAGTCACACGCCTCCGGGCAACTTTGCCCTCTGGTACTGGTTCTGAGAAGTCAACTTTTTCATAAATGAAGAGGTGTCTCAACAGATGAATATATGAAGGTGTATAGCCAAAGCGGTCGGCAACAACCTTTGCAGGCAGTCGATCGACAAAAGATGCCCGCAGTGCTTCGTAACGTCTCTGCCAATCGTGAACAGGTTTTATGAAATAATTTGCATCACGCATGGTTATTTTATATATAATGACGGTATAAATGTCAAGTAATATTTTATAAAACATCTTGTCGAATAGGAAGTCAGATATAAAGCAGCTAACAGTTTCCATGTTTTCCTGGGTAAACATGATGTTTTCGATAACTATATGAAATCTTGGAATCTGTTAGAAGCATGTTTTAACTTTGAGAATATAATATATTATCCGTCATGCGATATAAGACTTGACGTTTTATCTGAAACAAGATAGTTTATAACCTATTGATTTTGCAGTGATTTGCTATATCCTCAAAAAAGGCGGTTTCATTTTGTGTTCCGAAATTAAGTTCCGTGAAAATCGGTGTT
>JAUWQS010000221.1 GCA_030610915.1 Pseudomonadota bacterium
CCATTCTCGGACAGCCTCCGAGGATCAGGTCAGATTTCTGTCATAGTCTTCTGCCGTGACAAAGTCCTTCAGTTGATCTCTTCTTTTTTTGTGTTGCAGTTTTCTGAGAGCTTTTGCTTCTATCTGTCTTATTCTTTCCCGTGTTACCCCCATCATTTCACCAACCTCTTCAAGGGTAAATGGACCGTAATTGCACGCAACCCAGGTGCAATTACAAAACGTTTCATTGTTCAGCCACCATTCACAGGTTTTATCATTACAGGGTTCAGTTATAAAGGTAGATGTTTTTTTACACTTATATAAACTTATCAATTTGACATTTCCCATCTTCGAAATATTCAATTTCCATAGTTTTCTAACCTTGAACATGAGTTACCATATATTTATTTTTCTTGTCAACAAAAAGCGCAGTTATATCTCCAGCCATTGTCTTAAAGCGGTAAAATAGATCCCTGTATGAATTATTGAGTTGCCGGCTGATTTCACCCTTTTTAGCATGGATCGATATGCCTCAAGCTGCTGCCTGTAAAGTTCTTCCTCACGGATTATGAATTTCTCGACAGGCTCGTTTTCTGCCGGTCTTGAAGTCTTGAAGTCGACTATCCACCAGTCGCTTCCATCAAAGACCGCGAGATCGATGACACCGGAACGGATGTGTTTCTCCCCTGGCGCATCTTCAATCGCCCATTCACTCTTTACTTCCGGGTTGGTTTTGTCGATAAGTCCTGTCATGAAAGGATCGCCGAGCGTGGAGGCAACTTCCTTAATTATCTCAGCAGTCATATCGGATGCCGCATCCGTGGACAGACCTTCAGCGCGGATGGCTTTGGCTATGGCTGATTCAGAGGGCGGTTGCCCTCCTGTAATTGAGGTACTCAATATCCTGTGGATTATAGTTCCGCGGACCAGGCTCTCAGCGTCATAGTCGTCCATGTGAGGAAAGTTATTAGATTTCATAGACGAAGGACTTTCTACAACATAAGGCGTTCTTTCGGGCGTAAGTGAAAAAGGTTCTGGAAGGATTAGATCCATACCTCTATCTTTTAGGGGTGGTATATCCGTTGTTGGATTGACCGTAATTGAGATGGTATTGCTTTTTAGCCCGGCGGGATTTTGCCCATTTATGTTTTCGTGATCCATGACCCAGTTCAGCACACTTTTGTCGGGGGCAAAGATAGCCTCATCTTTGGATTTTACCAGCCCGCTCATAATGATAGCGCTTTTTGCCCGGGTCACCGCAACATAAAAGACGCGTTTCGCCTCTCCCCATGAGCGTTTCTTCTGGAGTTTGTCAAGGAGCCTGTACGTTGGTATGGGTTCTTCCGTACGGCGATCTTTCCCCATGGCGATCAGGTATTTTCCGGCAGACCCCGGCATTCTTTCCAGGAGATAAGGCGGTGGTGTTTTGGGGCCGCCGGCAAGCGGTCTCCAGTCCATGAAGGGAAGGAATACGCAATCAAATTCCAGTCCCTTTGCCCTGTGGATTGTCATCATCTGAACCTGCGATCTCGATGTGGCAGGATCTATCGGTTCGTATATGGAATCGAGAATAGCCTCGATACGATTCAGGGTCTCCTGCGGAATGCCCTCTTCAGCATCTTCAAGGATTTCAAAAAAGCGGCGGCAGTTTGCGACTCCTGCCATGCCGTAAAGGCAGGCCGTTATCCTCGGTCCATCGAGGGTTTCCCAGAACTCCTTGACGCAACTTCCGAGCGGGTCCCTCCCTGCCCTTCGCAAAGCCTGGCCAATAGCCTTCAGGAGGACATCCATTTCAGGATGAGTATTTGCTGTGAGGCGTATCTTTTCCATCCAGTTGTTACGATCCTGCATGGCAGTCTCATAAAGAACCTTTACATCGAACCAGGACCAGGGCGACCTGAGAAGAGATGCCCATGCCAGATCATCATGCGGCCTCGCTATGAGACGGGCTATCTGCATAAGATGCATGATCTCCGGCCTTTTTATCAGGCTCAGCCCCTCCTGCACCTGGACGGGGATATGCTCTTCTTTGAGGGCGGCAAGATATCTCTGAATCCTGTTTCGTGTAAAGAGGAGTATGGCAATGGATTCCTTGCCTCCCGTTTCACTTAGCGTTTTTTTTACTTTTTGAGCAAGCCACCTCGCTTCATCATCCTTTGCCTTGTCGGTGTCTTCATCGAAAAAAAGATTGAGGGATATGACGGCGTTGTTTCTGCCGCCCCTGGCTGGAACGGATGGATTGAAGGGAACTTCATCGGCATCGGCATTCGGATCGACCATAACCATGCTGCCGAAGAGTGAGTTTATCCATTTTATCAATCCTTCCGTGGAGCGGAAATTTGTCTTTAACAGGTGTGTTTCGAGTGGAAGTTTCTCCTGCCCGGGAAGCGGAATGCCGTTTTTGGCCTCGATAAATAATCTTACCTCCGCCTTTCTGAAGGCATAGATGGACTGTTTTGGGTCGCCTACAATAAAGATTGTCCTGCCATCGTCCGGCGTCCAGCCGCTGCACAGTCTTTTTATCAATTCCCACTGGTTCCGGCTCGTATCCTGGAATTCATCGACAAGCAGGTGTCTTATCCTGTGGTCAAGATAGAGATGAAGATCGGTTGGGTTCTCTTCGTTCAATACACGAAGCGCCGACTGTTCCAGCCCGATAAAATCGATAATATGCCTTTTGCGGCACATTGCCTCGTATTCACCGATGACCTCTGCCGCAAGGATTATGAAATCTGAAAGTGTGCCGGTATCAGTTAGGGCATCACCCTTTGCCGGATAGTTTCTTGTTTCATGGAGGGCTTTTGCGGCATCTTCCGGCAGGTTTTCGATTAATCCCCTCCATTTGGTCTTTTTGAAGTTGGTGTAAAAACCGCTTTTCTGTCCGAATTGCCTCCTCGGGGTTCCCACTTTGGTAAGGATCCTCTCCGCTATTGCCTGCCAGCATGGAAGCTCATCCCAGGATGGCTGTGGCAGGGAGGATGGCAGGCTGTCGGTCTCTGCTCCCTTATTTGATAGGTGATCTATAAATTCCCCCCACCCGGAACCCAGATTGGAGGACATGAATCTTTCAAGGAGATTATTAAGGCATCTTTCCAGATATGTTTTTACTCGTTCGCGTAGGACAAACGGAAGAGATGTAATGCCGTGCAGACGAACCTCCATTATCAGGTCTTCAAACCGGTCTCTGTTTTTTATTACGTCTTTCATCTCTCCTGAGATGCTGTTCCAGTTGTTGTTGTGATAGAGGAGCCTATTTTCCATGGCCTTCCTCTTTATGTCCCCTTTATGAGATGAGAAGAGTCGATCCTTCGCATTTTGCAGCGCTTCGTCCATTAAGGCGGGCTGGATTGTTTCATCCATAATTTCACAGTTGGGTGCGATTCCCGCCTCGAGAGGGGCACGTTTTACCATATGGAGACAGAAACTGTGGAATGTCATGATGCTCAGGACATCGGCGGAGATAAGCCGGCGATGGCGGGAAAGGGCATCGCCGGCAAGTTCAAGAAGAGTTTTGTCTAAGGAGTTTTCCGGAATCCGGTCGTTTTGAGCCATATTCAGTATGCGGATAACACGACTCCGCATCTCTCCTGCGGCCTTATCGGTAAAGGTAAGAGCAATGATCTCTCCGGGGTGATTCACCTGCCCTAACAGTTTGAGAAATCTCATCGTCAGGAGCAGTGTCTTGCCGGAGCCGGCAGGGGCCTCCACATGGTGGCTGCCGGCTGTATTGAGAGCGGACAGACGCTCATTTTCGTCGGTCAGGTTAATTGTCATTCTCATACTCTTTCAGCTCAGCTCAACTTAATTTTAATTTAATTAAAGGTAAACCACCGGCTGTGCCGGTGGACTATGACTCTTCTTTTATACACCGATAACCTCTTGATATCAAATAAAAAAAATACTTCTAAGCATAAAGTTGGGTTAGGGATTGGCGCGCTTTTTTTCTTCCCTCTGTTTTATTGTCCTCATACCCCATTGAATAAGGATATTTTGTATCAGCTCAATAAATTGGGGATTACATTTTTAAAGTGTTGGTCTCGATCCACTGTAAGCGTTTACTGAATATTGAAATTAGAAAATAGAAATTGGAAACTCGGCCTTCATGCTTTTGTACGACTCGACTGAGCTCACGCCG
>JAUWQS010000314.1 GCA_030610915.1 Pseudomonadota bacterium
GAGCTCAGCCGAGCAGTACAAAAGCATGAAGGCTGAATTTCCAATTTCTAATTTCTAATTTCAATGTTCGGTGAACGCTTATCGTGGTTCGAGACCAACACTTTAAAAATGTAATCCCCCTATTTATTGAGCTGATACATGATTACGTTACCCTGTTCGTAGATTTTAAAGAACGATATGAGGAGAGATATCATGATTTATACCATTACGCTTAATCCGGCCATGGATCGAACATTGTATGTAAAGAAGATACAGTATGATGACTCCAGCCGGATAGAGAAAGAGCAAAGGTATGCAGGCGGGAAAGGGATAGATGTATCCAGGGTGTTGACAACTCTGAGGGTTGGCAATAAGGCGCTTGGGTTTATTGGAGGTTTCGCGGGAGAAGAGCTGGAAGGACGGTTGCTCAATGAGGGTATTTCAAGCGATTTCATCAGCATTTCAGGTGAAACCCGCACCAATATCATTGTCAATGACATGAGCACAGGAACCCAGACCGTCTTTAGCGCCAGGGGGCCGGAAATTACTCCACATACATTGATGAAATTGATTCATAAGGTGGAAAATCTGAAGGAACCGGACATGGTGGCGATCAGCGGCAGTCTGCCTCCGGGCGTGAATCCGGAAATCTACCGCAAGATAATTGAAATTGCCAAAAACAGGGGGGCAGCAGTTGTGCTGGATACTGATGGAGATGCCCTTAAAGTGGGTATCGATGGTCATCCGGATGTCATTAAGCCCAATATCCATGAATTGAGTCGCTTGAAAGGAATGGAACTGAAGGAGATGGACGATATTGTAAAGGCGGCAAGAAGCGTCCGGGAACAGGGAGTTGAGATTGTGCTGGTTTCCATGGGCGCCAAGGGGATTCTCCTGGTGGCGGAAAAGGAAGGATATGTTGCATCTCCTCCGGAGGTGAAGGTGCAAAATACGATTGGAGCCGGAGATTCGGCGGTGGCCGGATTCATTTATGGACTGACGCAGGGCAGGGAGTTGAAAGAGGCCATTACTTTTGCTGTGGCCGCAGGCACTGCTACTACCTTGAAGCCCGGAACAGCGCTGTGCCAAAAAGATGTTTTTCTGGAACTGATTCCCAAAATAAAGCTTACTGCTATCTGAATCTGCAAAGAGGAGGAGAATATGTCAACATCCAGTAATCAAACAGAAGCCTCTGGTTTTCAATTTTTAAAGGAAAAAACGCCGACATGGCTTTATCGTGATTTTATCCCTGCATATTTTGGGGAGAAGGTGTCAAATACACAAAATGGAGTTGATGTCAATACCCGTTTTCTCCTCGCTCAAGAAGGGGATTCGTTTGACTGAAAAACAGGGGAAACAGAAGACATTTTGCCGATGCAAACAGACCTTTCCTTTTTACATGTTTCTGCGTTAACACTCCTTGGGACAGCTACAATTGTCGGGTTCTATATGGGCCATGTTGCCCAGCGTATCAGCCTTCCGTCAGTTGTTGGCTATATGATTTTTGGAGTCATCCTTGGGCCGTCCATACTAAACCTTATCGACGAACCCATGATTGAAGACCTGTCGTTTTTAACCGAGATCGCCCTGGGGTTTGTTGCCTTCACTATTGGTTCGGAACTCAGCCTGTCCTCTCTGAAGCGCCTGGGATCAGGTATCATCTCCATTATTTTTGCAGAATCTTTGGGGGCTTTTTTTTTGGTCGCCGCCGCCGTATATCTTTTGACCCGCGATCTGCCCTTATCTATCATTTTTGGCGCAGTGGCCCCAGCCAGCGCCCCGGCAGGCACTGTTGCCGTTATTCAGGAGTGTAAAGCCAGGGGGACCTTGACAAATGCCCTCTATGCAATAGTGGGGTTTGACGATGGCCTGGCCATTATAATCTTTGGGTTTGGAGCCAGCTTCGCAAAGAGTCTCCTCATCAGAGAGGCTTCCGGTACCACCGCAAGCGTCCTCCCGACCCTGGGAACACCAATGGTGGAAATCGTCTTGAGTCTTGTAACGGGCGGAATCATCGGATTCCTGTTCTGTAAACTGGCGCTTAAGCTGCGGAAATCCCGAGATATCTTGATCATCCTTTTTGGCGTCGTTCTGCTGACCACAGGACTGTCAACACGTTGGCACCTGTCTTTGATTCTGACCAATATGATGCTTGGATTTGTGCTGGTCAACAGCCGGCGTGAAGCGCTGGTGCAACGCGTAACGACTCCGCTGCGTGAAATCATGCCACTGGTATACATACTGTTTTTCTGTCTTGCCGGCGCAAACATGAAACTATCGGCCATTCCTGCTTTGGGAAGTATAGGAGCAGTTTACATACTGGGACGATCAACGGGTAAGATTGGAGGGGCTCGTCTTGGGGCCTCATTTGGCCGCGTCGAGGAGAAAGTAAAAAAATACGTGGGCCTGGGTATTCTCTCCCAGGCAGGTGTGGCAATCGGTCTATCGCTTATTGTCAAGCATGAGTTCTCTCAGCTCAACATACAGTATAACCTGCCACACGCTGCGACAATTGCTGCTGTAGTGCTTACCACCATCACTTCGACCTGTGTTTTCTTTGAGATCATCGGCCCGATTCTTACGAAGTTTGCTTTAAAAAAAGCAGGCGAAATACCGGATGAGGCATCGTAGTGATGGGTGGGCCGCAACGGGCGCGCGTGCGGACGGTATCGGTTATGTGTGGATAACGTGGCTTTAAGACAACAGGAGGAGGCAACATGGCAGGGGCAAAGGACAAAAGAAGTCTTGGTAAAATTGCCGATTTGCTGGAGCAACTGAAACAGCGTAAAGTCCCCGTGGTCCCCAAGCGAGCCACTGTCAGTGAAATCATAGATGCTTTTGCCGCGTCGGATCACTCGCGAATCCTGTACGTCGTGGATGACGAATGGAGATTCAGAGGCATCCTCTCCCTGGGAAATATGATCAGGCACGTTTTTTTCCATTACCACGATCCATCAATCGATTCTCGAAGTGTCGTAAGCATGGTTGTCTCAGAAACGGCCGGCGACTTCATGCAGAGGGAACCAATGTTTGCCATACATTCTGAGGACGTTGAAGACGTACTCCAGCGCATGATCGACCACAACGTCAAGGAGATTCCCATCCTGGACGATGAGAAAAGGGTCGTAGCCGACCTCACCATCGTTGATCTTCTCAAGTATTATAAGTCTGTCAAAGGGCCGGATTTATTTTGACATTCACA
>JAUWQS010000200.1 GCA_030610915.1 Pseudomonadota bacterium
GCATACTTCATCACTGCCCTGATCTTTTCCCTCATATCAGGTTTGTAGCAGCGAGCTTTCTTGTGATATGACTCAAAACCATGCGAAAAATAACAATCGGATGCAGGCCTTGTTTGCGACTTTGCTGAGCGGGGCGGCTGAGGCCCTTGCAAATTATCTTGACCGGATATTGCCTTCACTTTTCGATAACTGGTGGAAAGATGCTGTGGCGGACAAGCTGTCCTTTCAGCAGCAGCGACGAGTCGAACAAAAAGGACCCGTCTCTCTCTCATCACTGGATCTTGCTGCCTTGCTTCGGGTGTTGGATCAGAATTGGTACCAGATTTCAATGAAGATGAATCTGTCCCCGGAATCCCGCCATTTTGTTAAAGAAATGCAAACCGTCAGGAACAGGTGGGCACATGCAGGCATAGAGGGATTTCCGATAGAGGATATATACCGGGACCTGGACACCCTGCAGCGATTTGCCACGGTGATTGAAGCCGAAGATGCTTTTATTCAGAAGATTCGCAAAACAAAAACATCATTGCTCGAAAGACATGTGACCTCTATTCCGAAAGCCCCTGCAGGCAAAACACAGCCAACTTCAAGGAAAGAAACACAAACAGCCGAATTTGAGCCTGGCCGGATTGTCTTTTTGAAGTCGAATCCTGAAACAAAGGGAGCGGTTTTGTCGATTATGCCGGGTGAGCCGGAAAATCGCTACAACGTGTTCATTGATGGTGAGACAAGAATATTCTATGCCTCCCAGATACAGGCCGAAGATCGTAAAGATAAAGACTCTATCGTTTTGCCTTGTCACAAGTTCCATTCCTATCTCACCGCTCTTCAAATACAACATCCTGGATTGTCAACGCTTTATTCTCTTAATGCGGCTCGTGTTGATTTCATTCCATACCAATTCAGGCCGGTGCTGAAATTTATCCGATCCGACCGACCGCGATTACTCATTGCCGATGGTGTCGGCGTGGGGAAAACCATTGAGGCAGGGTTGATTCTGCGTGAGATGCAGGCCAGGCGAGATGTCCGCTCCATCCTCATCATCTGTCCTCGTCCATTGGTGACGGAGCGCAAATGGCTGAATGAGATGAAACGTTTTGAAGAACATTTCATTCATCTTGACAGCGGGGTGCTCCGGTACTGCATCAACGAAATGGATATGGAAGGAGTTTGGCCCGAACAATACCAGAAAGCCATTATTCCCTATTCCCTGTTTGACGAGGCTCTTCTTTACGGGACAAGCCCGGATGGCAGGCGAAAACACAAAAAGGGTCTGCTGGATTTGGACCCGCCGCCAAGATTTGACCTGGTTATTGTGGACGAAGCTCATCATATCCGTAATACTGATACCTTCAGACATAAAGCCATCAGGTTCTTTTGCGATCAAGCTGAAGCAGTCGTATTCCTGACTGCCACGCCGATACAGATGGGTAGTCACGACCTCTTCGTTTTGCTCAATGTACTTCGCCCTGATCTCATTATCGACCAGGAGAGCTTTGAACACATGGCGGAGCCGAATCCGTTCATAAATCGAGCCATAGACTTTGTACGCGGTCAGGGGGCAGGATGGGCCGCAAAAGCCGCCGAGGCACTTGATGAGGCTGCCGCTACATCGTGGGGACAAGCCCTGCTGCGAAATAGTCCGGAATTCTCCCGAATACGCAGTCAACTCTCCCATGGAGATATTCCACCGCAAGAACGTGTGCAACTTATTACCGGTATTGAAGCGCTGCATACATTCGCTGGAATAATTAACAGAACCCGCAGGAAAGATATTGGTGACTTCGCGGTAAGGAAACCGGAAACTGTCGTCATTGAATTTACCCCGGCACAGAAGAAGCTCCATGATGATCTGCTTCAGATTCAAGCAGAAATATTCAGCCGGATTCACGGAGATACCAATGTCAAGTTCATGATGACAACAATCAGACGGCAGGTAGCGAGTTGTTTGTTCGGCCTTGTCCCTTTCCTCCAAGAGATACTTAATCGTCACGTTGACGAATTGGCATGGGAAGAGGCCGACAATATGGGAGAGGCTCCATCTGCGACAACGGTCGAAGCCATAGAAACAAAAATTAAAATGATTCTGGAACAAGCGCGCAAGCTTAATCCCGAAGATCCAAAGCTTGAGGCGCTCAGGAAGGTTCTCAGGAACAAACAAGAGTTGCCCAACAACAAGGTCATGCTCTTTTCCAGCTTCCGACACACACTCCACTATCTTCATCAACACCTGAAGGCGGATGGTTTCCGCGTCGGATTAGTGCATGGTGGCGTACCGGATGAAGAGCGTGCCGAGATGCGCAGCCGCTTTGAGTTGAAACGGGAAGACGATAACGCTTTAGATTTAATGCTTTTTTCTGAAATTGGCAGTGAGGGATTGGATTATCAGTTCTGTGATTGCATTGTGAACTATGATCTGCCCTGGAACCCGATGCGGATAGAGCAAAGAATCGGGCGTATCGACCGCTGGGGACAGCAAAGTGAGAGTGTCGCCATTTTCAATCTGATTACGCCGGGGACGGTTGACGCGGACATTTATGAACGGTGTTTGGTGCGCATAGGAGTTTTCAACAACGCCCTGGGTGGAAGCGAAGATATACTTGGTGAAATCAGTAGAGAAATCCGCAACATTGCTGAGAATTTCAATCTGAGTGACGAGGAACGCCGTGAAAAGCTCCAGCAGTTGGCGGATAATCAAATCCGATTGATACAGGAGCAGGAAGAACTTGAACAGAAGCAGGTTGAGTTGTTTGGCATTCGCCTGCCTGAAGATCAGATGAAGAAAGAGATTGACGAGGCGTCGAGCTTTTGGCTTTCCCCCGAAGCGATTCGTAATCTTATTATGAATTACCTGCAGGAAACCTTTGGCAAAGAGCAGGAATTTATTCTTGGGGAGAAACCGCTCAAGACGCTGCGCTTGTCTCTTGAGATACGTAACCGGTTATTGAAAGACTTTCAGAAGCTCCCAAGACAAAACACACCCTCATACAGGGAATGGGAAAACTGGTTGAAGGGCGGCAATCCTCACTTAACTTTTACCTTTGATGCTGTTTGTGCGTCTCAACATCCGGATGCGGCATTCATCATGCCTTTGCACCCCTTGGTAAAACAAGCTTCCAGAGCATTTGACACTACAAAACGTGTTGTCACAATATTAAAGGTACAGGATCGGTCTGTCCCTGGCGGAGATTACCTGTTTGCAATCTACAAATGGCAGTTTCACGGTATCAGGGAAGATCTGGTTCTGTGTCCGGTCTCAAGTTCAGAACAGGTTACCCCTCATCTGAATAAACTACTTGAAAAGGCTGAAGAAAATCCGGCCAGTGAAGATAATATTCCCGAACTCTCAGCCTGGGACGAGTTTGATGCTCACCACTATAAGCTTTGGTCGGAGGCGCGCGAAAAACACCAGCGCCGTACACAGGAACTGGCACAATATCGACGTGAAAGTCTGACGACCAGCCATCGCGCGCGAATTGCCTTGCTTAAAGACCAGCTTGATCAGGCAACTGACGAAAAAATAAGACGGATGCGGCAGTCTCAGATTGATTCAGCCGAGGCGGATTACGCGCGCCGCATTCAGGAACTGGATATCGCAATGGAAAGGGCCGATATTACCGCTCAGGCGGTGGCGTATGGGGTCATTAATATCGAGGAGGTATGAAGATGGATAGTTACGATCCTTTAGAAATAATTTATCAATTGAGAGTTTGGGTTGAGAAGAGTTTAGGAAATTATTCGACTTTAGACGATGCTACTTTGGTTGAAGCAAAGGCAAGATACCGCAAAGTTATTGAAATAATTAATGGCCTTGAAAATCTACGGATTCCCATACCAGAAGATATAAATTTGGAAAAAGAAAATCTTAAAAACATACTTAAGGTTCCGAGTGAAGAGAAAGGGAAACTGACTGATTTGGCAAAAGAACTCTCATCCTTGGCTGTAGACATAAAGCGTCAACTTCGAGTGATGCGAAGTCCAAAAACAACAGAAGGCAAAAAAGCGCCGCCCAAAGGACTACAAGTTACGTTTCCAGATGGAGTGGTTGTTTGCGAAAACACCGCTACAAAGACTTTCATCAGAACTCTCCAACATATCGGTTTAAAGCGCGTTTCTGAGTTGCAGTCTATCAGGACACTTGGGCACCCACTTGTATCAACACAAAAAAACGAATCAGCAGGTAGTGCTCATGAAATAGATGGATATTACATCGAAACACTTTCAAGTACAGAAACAAAAGCAAAATATATTCGGCGTATTGCCGGCAATCTTAATATAGATGTTATGGTAAATGTTATTGAAAAATAATTGTTTCATGGTATTAACATCATCCTCAGCGCAAGATGAAATGAGAATTTATTATGCC
>JAUWQS010000132.1 GCA_030610915.1 Pseudomonadota bacterium
GGCCGGACAGGCAAAGGTGATGCGCAACTTTGCCAGACAACATAATATAAAACATTATTTTGAGGTTGGAGAGTCAGGGATTGAACATGTTATACTCCCCGAGAAGGGGCTTGTCCTGCCGGGACAATTGATCGTCGGCGCAGACAGTCACACATGCACCTATGGGGCATTAGGCGCATTCTCCACGGGGGTCGGGAGTACCGATCTGGGGGCAGTTATGGCGACGGGTGAGATATGGTTAAAGGTGCCGTCGACCATCAGGTTGGAATATGAAGGCGCTCTGCAACATGGCGTGAGGGGAAAAGACTTAATCCTTTATACCATTGGACTGCTCGGCGTAGAAGGCGCTCTTTACCGCGCTCTTGAGTTTTCAGGTGAAGTAATTAAAAGACTCCCAATGTCTCAGAGATTCACAATGGCCAATATGGCGGTGGAGGCCGGCGGAAAATCGGGAATCATCGAGCCGGATGAAATAACGCTTGCCTATATTGCTGAAAGATGCTCTTCAGAGCCTTTGATCCTGAAGGGGGATCCGGGGGCAAAGTACGAAAAAACAGTGACGATAGCAGTGGATAAGATTGAGCCACAGGTCGCCTTCCCCCATTCCCCTGAAAATGTTCGATCGATCTCAGATGTAGGCAATGTTCCGCTCGATCAGGCATTTATCGGTTCCTGTACCAACGGCTGGCTGGAAGATCTACGCGAGGCGGCAGGTATCCTGAAAGGAAGAACAATCGCTCGCGGCTTGAGGCTTATAGTTATCCCGGGCTCACCCCGGATATATAAGAAAGCTGTGCAGGAGGGAATTATTGAGATATTCCTCGACGCGGGCGCGGTGATCGGTCCACCTTGCTGCGGTCCCTGTCTCGGTGGGCATATGGGCGTACTTGCAGAAGGGGAGCGGGCCATATCAACAACCAACAGAAATTTTATAGGGAGAATGGGACACCCGGGCAGTGAGGTCTATCTGTCCAATCCCCTTGTGGCAGCCGCATCCGCTGTTCTGGGAAGGATCGGCGGCCCCGATGAGCTTTAATTTTGTAACCATTCACCGCAGAGAACGCAGAGACGACAAAACAATTAGCTTAGGATTATACTCAACACGGCCATAGCTCACGCTTTTTGAGTCAGTCAAGATTGCACAGAATATGTAGAGGAAGGCTTTAGCCTTCCATATGTGTTGGCACGTAACGGAAAGTTTTAACCTCCACTAAAAGAGAATGGAGACCTAAAGGTCTCCGCTACACGGGATTCATGTATACTCTACAAAGAAAGTTTTACCATAAAAGGTATTTTAAATGAAATTTCAAGGAAATGTATGGAAGTTTGGCGACAATATTGATACTGATCTGATCATACCTGCGAGATGCCTCAACGTATCGGATGGATCTGAGTTGGCAAAGAGTTGTTTTATAGATGTCAATCCGGATTTCGCAAGAGATGTCTCTTCCGGCGACATACTGATTGCAGGCAGAAACTTTGGTTGTGGCTCATCTCGTGAACATGCCCCGCTTGCGATCAAAGAGGCGGGTATCAGCGTGATAATTGCCGGGAGTTTTGCGAGGATATTTTACCGAAACGCGTTTAATATAGGTCTGCCGCTCCTTGAATCGGAAGAGGCAGGCGAAGGGCTATCGGAAGGAGAACAGGTATCTGTCGATCTCGCAACCGGTGAGATCAAAAATATCGACAGCGGAAAAACCTTTCACGCGCATTCAATTCCGGATTTCATGAGGGAACTGATAGAAGCAGGCGGGTTGGTGGAATATATCAAAAGGAGTAAAATCAGACCATGAAGAGCTACGATATTGGTGTAATACCAGGAGATGGTACAGGGCCTGAGGTAACAGAGGAGGCCATTAAGGCATTGAATGCCATTTCAGAGGTTGGGGGGGTGCAATTTAATCTCGTGCATTATGATATTGGCGGAGAGAGATATCTCAGCAAGGGAGAACTCCTTCCGGATACTGTTCTTTCTGAACTAAGAGAGATGGATGCCGTACTCCTTGGGGCGATCGGTCATCCAAAAGTCAACCCGGGAATACTTGAAAAGGAAATTTTACTGAAGCTTCGCTTTGAACTGGACCTTTACATAAACCTAAGACCCGTCATTCTCTTACCAGGCGTTTATACGCCTATTAAAGATAAGGGGCCTGAGGATATCGACTTTGTGGTTGTAAGAGAAAATACTGAAGGACTCTATACCGGAAGTGGTGGTTTTTTGAAGAAAGGGACTAAGAATGAGGTAGCGATTCAGGAATCGATAAATACAAGAGGAGGGGTTGAGCGCTGCATCCGCTTTGCATTCGAATATTGCAGGAGAAGGAATAAGGAAAAGAGGCTGACACTGTGCGGGAAAACGAATGTGCTCACCTACGCATTCGATCTGTGGGAGAGGGTCTTCAATGAATGCGGCAGGGACTATCCTGATATCGAAACCGATTACGCCCACGTGGATGCCATATGTATGTGGATGGTAAAGAATCCTGAATTTTTTGATGTGATCGTGACAGATAATATGTTCGGAGATATCATTACTGATCTGGGAGCAATGATTCAGGGTGGAATGGGTATAGCCGCCGGCGGCAATATAAACCCGGAAGGCGTCGCAATGTTTGAACCGATCGGAGGCTCTGCCCCGAAATATACGGGCTTAAACAAGATAAATCCATTAGCTGCGATAGCTGCAGTTCAGATGATGCTTGATTATCTCGAAGAGGAAACATTATCGGCAATCCTTTTGGGGGCGATCAAGAGAGTGGTAAAAGACGATGTCAAAAGCCTGAGCGCCGGTAAAATGGGGTATGGAACGCGTGAGGTGGGAGATTTAGTGGCACGCTATATCAGGTCCACAGATTAACCCGGCAGACAGGCGGGAATCTATGATCACTTACTTCTAAGCCGGACAAGCCGGAGCCGAAGGGGAAAGAATGAACATCGAACGTCCAACATCGAATGTTGAATGGGAAAAGATGAAGAGAAGTTTGTAGGGTGGATTAAGCGGAGCGAATCCACCGAAAGCCCTTGAAACTTGAAATTGGAAAGTAGAAATTTGGGGGCGATGAAACGAGTTTACAAGTTGACAGACTTCGGTGAGCTCAGTCGAGCCGTACAAAAACATGAAGGCCGAATTTCCAATTTCTATTTTCTAATTTCAACGTTCAATGTTCGATGTTGGACGTTTATCTTTTCGAACCTGTGAGCGGTTCCAGACAGAATATGTTACTGTCAATCAACACAGAAAATCCCCAGCAGCGATTGATCGGAAAGGCTGTCGATATATTGAAGGATGGGGGAATAATTATCTACCCCACCGATACGGTCTATGGAATGGGTTGCGACCTCTTTAATAAAAAAGGCATCGAAAAGATTTACGAGATCAAGCATAGAAGCAAAAAACAACCTCTCAGCTTTATCTGCGCAGACCTCAAGGATATAAGCCGCTACGCCCATGTGCCGAACTACGCTTACAAAATAATGAGGCGCCTGTTACCCGGACCTTACACCTTTATACTCGAGGCATCCAGGCTCGTTCCGAAAATCCTGCTCCCAAAGAGAAAAACAACCGGAATCAGAATTCCGGATAATCTGATATCTCTCTCCCTTGCCAGGGAGTTAGGACATCCTATTATAAGCACCAGCGCAATGATTGAACAGAATGAAATATCAGGCGACGCATCCGAGATCGAAGAAAAATTAGGGCGTTGCGTGGATCTTATTATCGATGGGGGCATCCTTGGTACGGAACAATCGAGTATTGTAAACCTGGTCGACGGCATACCTCAGGTTATCAGGGCTGGCAAAGGTGACATAAGCTCCCTCCTGTAAACCGCCATAGCCGATCGACCACAAAAAAACATAAAAAAAGGATCATTATGAAAAAGAAAATGCTGATAAATGCCATCGATGAAGAACAGAGCCGAATGGCCATTGTCGATGGTGACGGCAAGCTGACGGAATTCAACATTCAGATGTCGACTAAGGAACGGACAACCGGAAACATCTACAAGGGGATTGTCGTAAAGGTAGAGCGCGGTCTCCAGGCAGCTTTTGTGAACTGTGGAAGCGGCAGAAATGGTTTCCTCCCTCTGAACGATGTCCACCCGGAATATTTAGTCAAAAAAGAAGGCGCACAGGAAACAAGACCTGCTCTAAAAACCGGACAGGAAGTACTCGTTCAGATATTGAGAGAAGAAAGAGACAGAAAAGGGGCGATGCTTACAACCTATATATCGCTGGCAGGGCGGTATATTGTCCTGATGCCCAACAAAAAGAGCAGCGGTATATCTCGGAAGATAGAAGATGAGGCGGAGCGAGAGAAACTAAAGGAGTTGATGAATCAGATAAACAAAGATGAAAAGATCGGTTACATTGTCCGTACAGCAGGAATAAACAGAAAAAAACAGGAACTTTCCAGCGACTACCAGCGCCTTCTCAGATTATGGGGAGACATACAGGAAAAGTCCAAAACCACCAGGGCGCCATCGCTTATCTATCAGGAAAGTGACTTTGGAGTGCGCTCGCTACGGGACTATTTTACACCGGATATCGACGAGATTCGTGTTGATGATATTGAGATATTTAGAAAAATGAAGGATTACTGCAAGGTGGTTTCCCCGAGAAGTATCAAGTTAATCAAACATTACAACGAGAAGACCCCTATCTTTAACAAGTATCAGCTCGAGGATCAGATAGCGGCGATTTACAGAGATCGGGTGCCCCTGAAATCCGGTGGTTCTATCATCATAAGTCCCACAGAGGCGATGTTCACAATAGATGTTAACTCTGGGCGCGCCTTAAATAAAAAGAATATTGAGCAAACCGCCTTCCAGACAAACCTCGAAGCGGCCGATGAAATAGCGAGACAGCTCAGATTGAGAGATCTGGGAGGACTGATTGTAATAGATTTCATAGATATGATGGACAGCAGACATAATGCGGAAGTGGAAAGGACATTTAAAAAGGCCTTAAGCCTGGATAGATCCAGAATACGGCTCTTAAAAATATCCAGGCTCGGCATTCTGGAACTCTCGAGGCAGAAAAAACAATCCACAATCCAGGAAATCAGTCATACCGTATGTCCCTACTGCAAGGGCAGCGGGCTGAGACCATCATTAGGATATGCGGCGTTAGGCATCCTGAGAAAAATCAAATCAGAGGTGGCGAAGGGGAGTTCCTCTACTATTAAAGCATTTCTTCCATATGAGGTGGCCGACTATTTATTGAATCAAAAGAGAAGTGAAATCAGCAAGCTCGAAAGTTTCTATGACACATCGATATATATATCGGGAAGCCCGGAAATAGAGTGGGACAAATCAAGGTTTGAATTCGTTAAAAGAGAAGAGATGGGGGAAACTGATCTCAAAGAAGAAAACAGTCAACCTCTCAAAATAGAACCGCAAAAAAGGAAAAACGACCAGCCAAAGATACTCAGCCAGATTATCAATATATTGAAATTAGGCTGAGGGCTGGGGTAGGCTGTAGGTGGATAGGCTGAAGGCTGTAAGGTAAAAGTAAAAAACAAATTTGACTTTTGAGGTATCAGCTC
>JAUWQS010000274.1 GCA_030610915.1 Pseudomonadota bacterium
ATCAGTTCAATAAATAGGGGATTACACTTTTGAAATGTTGGTCTCAATCTACGGCAACACGGTTGCCTTGCTCCAAAATTAGAAATTGGAAATTTGGCCTTCATGCTTTTGCACTGCCAACTTGTAACCCCGTTTCATCGCTCCCAAATTTCTACTTTCCAATTTCAAGTTGTGAACGGCTACGATCCACGATCACGCTTACATGCCTGGGGTTGCCTCTATTTACTGAGCTGATACGTTCGGAGGTTAAAACCCCTGAACCTTGAACCTTGAACCTTGAACCTCTGAACCCCTGGAGAGGATTTACATGCCCAAAAATATTTCTCTTTCTTTTATGTCTTTTGCTTTTTGCCTGCTGTTCATTTTACCTTTCAGGGCTTATGGTGCTGAGGCAAAGATTACTGATCTGTTAGTGACAAGTACTGCCGAGAATGTGCTGGTTTACTTCAGAGTTGCAGACTGTTTTACCAAGGATATGGAAGATGCCATATTTGCCGGTCTTCCTGTCACCTTTACTTTTTTATTAGAGGTATATCAGGAACGTAAATACTGGTTGGACAAGAGGGAATCTCGCCTGGAGATAAAACACACCATTAAATACGATAATATAAAGAAGATATTTTATGTTTCGTTTGCCGAGAAGGGAGGGAAACGTGCGGCATTCACGGACCTTAATAATGCAAAGAGATCCATGTCAGATCTGAACGGTGTGCCTGTTGTGCCTCGAAATCTTCTAAAGGGGGATAAGCAATACTACCTGAGGGCGAAGGCGAAGTTGGGACGTGTACATCTTCCTTTACAGATGGAACGTATTCTTTTCTTTGTCTCCCTGTGGGATTTTGAGACTGATTGGCACAGACAGGGGTTTGTTTATTAGGTTTCGAGTTTAAAGTTTCGAGTTTCGAGTTTCGGGTTAGGTGACATTTAAGACCTGTAGTGATGTTCTGTTTTTTGTTTTGAGCTTTCAGCCTTGAACTTTAAGCTCTTCCGGTTTATCCGGGTTAGGTAAGTATGTGGATGCCAAAGAATTGAGAAAGCGTCGCAGGGAGCGAATCGTAATTGTTGCGATTATATTTCTCATAATTGCTCTTACTTTTGCCGAAAGTCATCTATCCCAAATAGAAGCCCTTTCCCATGTTTCGAATGATGTATTGATCTATGGTCTTATCAACATAAATATCATTCTGTTGCTTCTTCTTATATTCTTGATTGTAAGGAATGTTGTCAAACTGGTGTTTGAGAGAAGACGTGGTATTATTGGCTCAAAGCTTCGGACCAGGCTTGTGGCGGCATTTGTGAGTCTCTCCTTGATTCCTTCCGTTGTTCTCTTCCTGGTTGCAATCAACTTTCTTTCTTACAGCATAGATAACTGGTTTAATCTTAAGATAGGGGGTGCTCTTAATCAGTCTCTTGAAGTTGCGCAGACCTATTATCAACAGTTGGCTGACGGAGCAAAGTATTATGCAGGGCAGATCAGTTCCGATATCACAAAGAATAAATTGTATGAAAAGGAAAAGTTGCCTTACCTTCAGACACTGATTGAGCAAAGACAGAAGGACTTCAACTTGGGATTGATAGAGGTATCTTTCGACAATCAAAATGAGAGATTACTTGCCAGGAATCCGGATAATCCGGATGTGGCATCAATAAAACTTTCCCCTAAAACGCTGGAGGATATCTTTATGGGGAAAGATCTCGCCACAGTGCAATCAACAGGGATGGGGGATTTCATAAGTGGCATGTCGCCGATATATTCCAATCACAGTCCGAGGGAGGTTATGGGAGTGGTTGTTGCCAGTTTTATTATACGCAAGGGTCTTGTTGATAGAATGGCTGTTATTTCAAAGACCTCTGAGGAATACAAGCAATTCAAACTTCTTAAGAACCCGATAAAATGGAGTTATATCGTTACACTTTCCATTGTAACCCTCCTTATCATTTTTTCCGCCACCTGGTTCGGCCTTTTTATGGCCAGGGGGATTACTGAACCCATCCAGGATCTGGCGGAGGCAACTAAGGAAATAGCAAAGGGAAATCTTGACCATAATATAGATGTTGTGGCGGACGATGAGATAGGAGTTCTTGTCGATTCCTTCAATAAAATGACAAAAGACATGAAAAAGGTCAATGAAGGTCTGGGACAGGCAAATATGGACCTTGAACAGCGCAGGAAGTACATGGAGGTGGTTCTCTCCAACGTTTTGGCTGGAGTTATATCTGTTGATCGTGATGGCGTAATCACCACCATAAACAGCGCTGCTGAAAAGATGCTGGATATAAAGACCGGTAAAGTTCTGAACAGAAAATATGAGGAAGTTTTGAAACCTGAACATCTGACCCTTGTAAATGATTTCTTGAGAGAGATGAAGGATGGTAGTGGCGGTTTTGTGGAAAGGCAGGCGCAATTGATACTAAAAGACAGGGTCCTGACAGTGCAGGCTGCGTTGACCATCTTGAAAGATGATGATGGCAATTATATAGGAATGGTGGTGGTTTTTGAAGATCTCACACAGTTGAAGAGGGCAGAGAGGACAGCGGCGTGGCGTGAGGTTGCAAAAAGAATGGCACATGAGATAAAAAATCCGTTAACGCCTGTTCAGCTTTCAGCCCAGAGGTTGCAGAGGAAGTATGGCGATAAACTTGGTGGTAATGGCTCAGTGTTCAGGGAGTGTACCGGCACTATTATTGATCAGGTGGATGTTCTCAAGAATCTGGTCAATGAATTTTCACGTTTTGCCAGGCTGCCTGTTACCAACCCCTCCTTAAATGATCTGAATGAGGTTATAGCTGATTCCCTAACGCTCTTTCAGGATGCCCACAAAAAAGACATATCATTTGATTTCAAGAAGGGTTCCGATATACCCAGATTGAATCTTGATGAACAGCAGATAAAGAGGGTTATGGTCAATCTTCTGGATAATGCGGTTGCAGCGGGTGATAAGAATGGAATGGTTAAAATCAAGACTTCATACGACAAAATGTATCGTAAGGTTAAGGTGGAGGTGATTGATGATGGTCATGGCATACCTCCACATGATAAGATGAAGTTGTTTGAGCCCTATTTTTCCACAAAAAAGTCAGGGACGGGTCTCGGTCTTGTCATAGTAAATTCAATCATATCCGATCATCATGGCTCTGTCAGCGTGAGGGACAATACCCCCCGAGGGACAGTGGTTACCTTTGAGTTGCCTGTTGCCTAAGTAGGTGTCTGAACGAAAAACACGTTCAGGCACTGTTTCGAGTTTTTGGTTTTGAGTTTTGAGTTAAAAGAAGAAAGCAATTTTCCAATTTCAACGTTCCTTGAACCTGACAACCTGAGTAATTACTATGTATAAAACAATACTTGTTGTGGATGATGAAGAGAGCATCTGCCAGTCCCTCAAGGGGATTCTTGTTGATGAGGGATATGAGGCGCTTACGGCGGGGAGTGGAGAGGAAGCCCTCAAGATCATAGATGAGGAGCTTCCCGACCTTGTGCTTCTTGATATCTGGCTGCCTGGGATTGACGGGATC
>JAUWQS010000366.1 GCA_030610915.1 Pseudomonadota bacterium
TTATTTAGCCACCTAGTTACGCGTATCACCACCGTTTTTTTTCTCTTGTTGCGTTTCTCAACGCTTTTTTTTGGTTTTTGCCCCCTTCGACAAGCTCTGGGACCAGCTTACCCTTAGCTTGTCTATGGGCGAAGCCACTTCTGCAAGAATCTTACAATTAAAAGACCAAGAGACTTCAGCCTACCCGCCTGTATAGTTACGTGATTTCTTTGTATTTAAACCTATCTGCGTTCATCTGTGTGAATCTGCGGCTGAGTAGTTAGTGCCCGAACGAAAACTGTCTTTTTCGCCAATCTCTGCGTCAGATAAAAATTTTAATCCTCGAAATACTCAATGTATTCCTGCGGTTAAAATTTTGATTTTCCTTGACCTTGACGAAAAATCCTAGTTTTCGTTCAGGCACTAGTTACAAGTAATTTTTCTATGACCTCCTCCAATTCCGGAGCCAGGATTTTCGCCCTGTAAAAATCTTCCACAGCCCTTGAAGTATCTCCTGACTTAATATACGCAAGACCTCGATTATAATATGCTTCAGCAAAGTCAGGAGTAATCTCAATAACCCGGGTAAAGTCGGATACGGCTTCTGCTGGCAAATTCAGTGAACGGAAGGCCATTCCCCGGTGAAAATAAGCCCTGGCATATTGTGGGTTAAGCTCAATTGCACTGTTATAATTGGAAATGGCATCTTCATAGCCTCCCATCTGACTATAAACACACCCTCTGTTAAAATGGGCTTCAGGAAAATTATTATGATTCGCTATGGCCATATCATAATCAAGTATGGCCATATTGTATTCACCCAGTTTCCCCCTTATATATCCCCGATTATAATAAGTTCTGGCATCTTTCGGGTTTATTTCGAGAGCCTGGTCATAATAAAAAATAGCCTGATCGAGCTTGTCCAATTCTTCGCAGGCAAATCCTTTATTACTATAAGCATCAGCATATCCCGGGCTTAGCTCCAACGCCCGGTCATAATACTTGATAGCTTCTTCAGGCTTGCTTATCTTACCCATATTTACGTAGACACAGGCAAGCAGCCAGTTTTTATCTTCAATTGTAAACCTTCTATCAAGCAATAAAGGGTTTTCGTTGTCTTTTAGTTCCCAGTACCTGCCTGTCTTCGAATAAGTTTCTTCCAGGTTGAATGGTTCGCTCATGATCGGCCCCACGCCCAAATCCACCATCATCATGCAATCATTGGCCAGTTTAAATAAACAGGCATTATGCCCTGCCCATACGGGCAGTTTGCCGGGTACCACTATCTCCGTTACGCCCAGGGGCAAAACTGAAAAATCGAGAGAAGCGCCCAGTATATAAACCAGCATGGCATAACTCAGACACTGAGCTTTCCTGTATTTAACCGCCTCAATGAGATCAAAAAATTTCTCTTCATCGCTGGATTCAAATTCTTGTTTTATCACTATACCGAGATTTCTGATTATAGTCTGCTCCACCATTATAAGATTTTCCAGCGGTATCTGCTCTAAGGAATATCTCTTTCTCGTTGTTTGAAGAACATTATACCAGAAATCCATAAACGGCTTTTCCTGGCTCGTTTCATCTTTCCAGCCATAGACTATGCGCGCCAGTTCCTCGGCCAAATCTGAAGAATAGGACATATCTTTCACCAGTTCCACAATCTTGGCGGCAGGCTTACCATGCTCCATCATTTCTCTCCCTCATTTGCTTTGAACTTCAAGTACGCCAAAGGGGATTCCCAAACCTGTTCTCGTAAACAAAATCCTTTAAATCTTTCCTTGGTGTGGCAACTTTCTTTACTGTTTCTGCCGGCCGGCCCACGGGAATAGAGACGACCAACTCATACCCATCCGGAACTGAGAGTACCTTTTTACATCTATCATGATCCATCAGTCCGACGACAACCGTCCCCAATCCAAGCTCATAAGCCTTGAGACAGAGATTCTGGACAGCCATGCCAAGGTCAAACATGAACCAGTCAGAAAATTTCGTTGTCTTTTCTCCCTTCTTGTACCCTGAGACGCCGGTCTTTGCACATCCAATTATCAGTACAGATGCGGCTAAAGAGCACTTAGTTGCCGGATTATTCTCACCATAGGTTCCGGTTACCTGCTTGATCAGGTCTTGGTCTCTTACAACAATAAATTCCCTTACTTGAGTATTTGCCCATGAAGGAGCCCACCTGGCGGCTTCAAGTATTGCTTTTATTTCTTCATCAGTTACATGATACTCCGAGAATTTCCTGACGCTTCTCCTCTCCAAAATTGCCTCTTGAAGTTCCATATCTCACATCTCCCTTTTGTTTTATTAAGTCAACAATGATGGTCTCGTAAAAAGTCGGAAAAATACTCTTTTGTCATTCTGAGCGATAGCGAAGAATCTGATATCATTGAGATTCTTCATCGCTCCGCTCCTCAGAATGACACTGTGTGGACTTTTTACGAGTGCATCAACAATGTATTGAACATAATAATATATGTCAAGGATCAAAATACCATGGCAATTGAATATATGAAAATACGCGCCGAATAGAAGTGATGACGTAATAGCTCAATAAGTAGGGGCAAACCCAGACACGTAGCCGCCTCCATCTTCCGGAAGCGGGGTTTGGGCGTAGAGGTTACGCCTTTGAGCTTTGCACGGCCCCTGTAGCGGAGACCTTCAGGTCTCTATATTCACATAATACAGTATGACTGAAGCACATGGAAGGCTGAAGCCTTCCGCTACATGCTTCTGCCATATGCCTTCCGCTATTTATTGAACTATTACGTGATGACTTTGTACAAAAAGGGGGCATGAAATTAGCGTATGACCCTTTGCAGTAACGATAGTGACCTCTT
>JAUWQS010000364.1 GCA_030610915.1 Pseudomonadota bacterium
GTCTTCATTACCGATGAGAAACCGGCCTCGGAAATAGAGGATGCTGTCTGTGCTCTCTCGGATCTGAGGGTAAATCTGCAGACCGGCGGGCACAGACCTGAAATCCTCTCCCAAATCGACCTGATTGTGCCCTCTCCCGGAGTTCCTCCGTTCAACGGTCTGCTGTCCGAAGCGGTGAAGAGGGGTATTCCGGTTTTGAGCGAGGTGGAACTCGCCTTCAGATTTCTGAAAATACCAATGATAGCCGTTACCGGCACAAACGGAAAAACGACAACCACCACCATCCTGAGAGAGATATTTGAAAAGGCAGAGAAAAAGATATTTGTCGGGGGTAACATCGGTAATCCACTTATAGATTATGTGAACGGGGAGCAGAAAGATGAATATGTGGTCGCAGAGATAAGCAGTTTTCAGCTTCAGTGGACTTCCTCTTTTAGTCCCTTCATCTCCATACTTCTGAACACAACTCGCGACCATCTGAATTACCATGGGACTTTTGAGGAGTACCGCTCAGTCAAGGAAAGAATCTTTAAAAATCAAGGTGAGGGAGATATTGCCATACTCAACGCCGATGATCCACTGTCATTGCCGCTCTCGGAGCGAATCAGGGCTGACGTCATCCGGTTCAGCTCCTCCCAAAAGCTTGACAGAGGTATCTTTGTGGATGGCGGGGTCTTGAGATATCGTGATCCCAAAGTCGGCGACGAGGAGTATCCCATCCGGATGATAAATATTCAGGGAGCTCACAATGTGGAGAATGTTATGGCTGCGGTGATCGCTTCGAGAAGATGTGGTTGTCCCTCCTCCGATATTATTGCGGCGGTGGAAAACTTCAAAGGGGTGCCGCACAGAATAGAATATACCGGTCAAAAAGGCGGAGTGGATTTTTATGACGATTCTAAAGCGACCAACGTGGGGGCGGTCGCATCGGCGCTTTTGACCTTTTCCGGGCCGATAATCCTCCTTTTGGGAGGACTGGACAAGGGTGGAGATTTCAAGACACTTACCGAGCTCATCAGGACAAGGGTTAAAAGGCTGGTACTTTTTGGCGAGGCGGGCAGAATGATAAATTCTCTTATCGGCGGTGTTGCTCCGACCACGCTTGTGTCCTCTCTCAGGGAAGCGGCCCTCTACGCCTGCGAACACTCCTCTTCCGGTGATGTTGTATTGTTATCTCCCGGATGCGCGAGTTTTGATGAGTTTGAAAATTACGAGGAGAGGGGAAGGTTCTTCAGGGAAATAGTTGAATGAGAATACTAAAATGAAAATACTAAAATGAAAAATGCAGGGTATTTTTTCATTTTAAAATTTAATATTTACATTAATAAGTTTGTAGGGTGGATTAAGCGGAGCGAATCCACCGAAAGCTCTGAAGGTAGAAGATAGTAGGGTTTTTCCTAACAGCCTTCAGCCTTCTACCTAAACAACCTAATTATGACCGGTTTGTCCATAACTGAAAAGAGACCCGCCCGTTCATGGCTGGCCATGACAGATGGCGCCGATATCACGCTTCTGCTTGTAACATTGATTCTCGTTACTTTCGGCACGGTGATGATATACAGCGCAAGCTCGGTAATTGCCGAAGAGCGGTTCGGGGATGGATACCACTTCATAAAAAAACAGATGTTCTTTGTAGTTCTGGGACTTGGAGCGATGGCAATGTTTGCCAGGATACCCTACTACCATCTTCGGAAAGTTGCATACTTGAGCATTTTGCTTTCTGTCTCTCTCCTGTCGCTGCTTTTGATCACTCAATTAGGGGTCAGTGCGGGTGGCGCTACAAGGTGGCTTAACGTCGGGGTGTTTTCATTCCAGGTAACGGAGATGGTCAAGGTCTCTCTCGTTCTATTTTTAGCCCATTTTCTGGCTAAGAAAGAAGAGCACGTAAGAGAGTTCAACAGGGGTTTTTTAATTCCTATGATGACAACAGCCGCCATTATCGGCCTTGTGCTGCTCCAGCCTGATTTCGGCACGGCGGTGGTCTTGGCAATGATACTGATATTAATGTTGTATCTGGCCGGCAGCAGGATACTGCACCTTGGCGCGCTTGTTGCCGTCCTGATTCCTGCAGGGTTTATGCTAATTGTGTATAAGAGCTACCGCTTGGAAAGGTTTCTCAGTTTTCTCAATCCCTGGCGAGATCCCGCAAATTCCGGGTTTCACATTATTCAGTCCTTACTCTCCTTCGGCTCCGGTGGAATGTTTGGCGTCGGTCTTGGGAACAGCATGCAAAAACTCTTTTATCTTCCGGAGCCACATACGGATTTTATCCTTTCGATCATAGCTGAGGAAAGCGGATTCATAGGAGTTACGATCGTCGTCCTGCTATTTGCAATCCTTATCTTCAAGGGTTTTTTGATCTCATATAAGGCGCCGGACCTCTTTGGTTCTCTTCTGGCCTCAGGCCTAACGATAATTATTGCCCTGGGGGCATCTATAAATATGGCTGCGGTTACGGGATTGATCCCGACCAAGGGACTGGTGCTCCCGTTTCTGAGTTATGGAGGAACATCTTTGATTATGAGTCTGACAGCGGTGGGGGTGCTGCTGAATATATCTTCTTACAAGGTCACTACTCAGCCACAGATTCACACAGATAAACACAGCTTAGGTTTAAATACAAAGAAATCACGTGACTATACAGGTGGGTAGGCTGAAGACTGTCAGGTTCTGGGTTGTAAACCTTTAAACCCGAAACCCGAAACCCGAAACTTTTTTTAAGGAGCCGGGAGGTGAAAATAATAATAGCCGGCGGAGGAACAGGCGGTCATCTGTTCCCTGGGATTGCTGTCGCGGAGGAATTTCTTAAGAGGGATGAAAAGAGCAGTATCCTTTTTATC
>JAUWQS010000047.1 GCA_030610915.1 Pseudomonadota bacterium
CGGGCTCCCTACGTTTCACCTGCTGATGACAATAAGGAAAGTCTGGATGATTTTCCTTAATCATTCATAATTATAACCACTGCTCAGGGTGGTCAATTTTGGGTTAGCACAGGTGGTCAATTTTCGGTTGTCATTCCCACACTCTGCCAAACCTGCAATGGCGAAGGTGGTATTGCGGACTTTTTCGAGTTGTTATTCAACATGGCCAGACTAAAGCAAAAAAAAGAGACATTCTCTATCTTTATGATTTCAGTCCGGAAACACTTCCTTCGTATATCTTTTTAAACTGTCACAGATCTTTTCTAATTCCGGAACATATTTCATCACATCCCTAAAAAGAGTATTCAATTCCGTCTCTTGATACTCATGTGCTATCTCGTTTCTGAGTTCACGAATATTGAGCAGATCATCAGCGCTCTCGATTATTTCCAGCTTCTCCAATAAATTCGCCGCATCAATTATTGTTTTAACATTCTCTTGAATCAGGATAAACAGAGTTTTCATAACTTTCTGGGTGAGGATATCCGACGTCCGGGCAAATCTCGAAGTAAGCGCTTCAAAGCTTTCCTGCTCATCAAGGCTGTATTCTCCTTTTTCCCCTATATCCTTGCATTTTTTAAGTGAATATGACAATGCGCCGAGTGATTTTTTCAGGGAATTAAGATTTAGATCAAGCTGTAACCTGAAAGCCCTTCTCTTGTCCGAAACATTCATATCTCAACAGCCTCCGTTAAAACACAATCCATAAAATTCGAGTGCTCTCCCTTTTTATAGGAGATAATGTCGATTTTCTGCTCGCCAAATTCTTTATAAAATGCAATCTTAATCTCTCTTTTTTCTTGTCCGGTCAGCCTTCTATCCCCGATCACAAGAATATCGATATCACCTCCTTTAAGAAGGTCATCGGTCCTGGACCCAAAAAGGTATATAACGGCTGCGGACAGGATTGCCTGTATATGGGTCGTTAAAAATTCAGTATGCTCTTTGTTCGTTCTCATTGAAATCCTTCGACCATTTAGAGAGAATATTGATATACTTGACACTGTTGTAACTTGCGTTTCTGTCATTCCGAACGAATGTGAGGAATCTTAAGATTTTTCGTTTCACTCGAAATGACAGGCCAGAGGGACTTTCAAGTAACTTATGCGAAATCGCACTCAAAAAGTGACTCCGTCGGGCGAGACGCCCGACCTACTACAAGGGTGGAGGACAGGCGTCCCGCCTGTCTATAAAAATGAATGCAATCTGGCATTAAATTCAAGTTATTTTCGATTATAATGCCGACGTGTCGGCATAGCGGAGCTTTTTACGAGTTCATCAAGTTTGTCCATGCCACCTTTAGTTGTTCCGTGAATGATCGCAAATATGATCTGCCAGAATATTAATGATTCTCTTGCCTGCCTGTCCGTCCCACAGAGGAGGTATAGACGACCGCAATTCCTGGTTGTTTGCTCCTCCAGAGGGACTGAACTTTTCTAATTGGGATAATGCCGCATTGACGATGTTTTCCTTTTCATTGCCCACTATCATGTTTGTTCCGTGAGTAACCGTTACCGGGCGTTCAGTGTTTTGTCTCAGGGTTACGCAAGGGATGCCCAATACAGTGGTCTCTTCCTGCATGCCCCCGGAGTCGGTCAAGACGAGTCCGGCATTCGACATGAGGCAGAGAAAGTCGAGATAGCCCAGGGGTTCTATACAATTAATTCGCGAGTTACAAATTGTGAATTGTGAGCCATGAGTCTGGAAGACAAAGTGGTTTTCAAAACCAAACTCTCTGATGCGATTCATGGTTCGAGGATGAACCGGAAAGATAATGGGGATCTGTTTTGCAATTATCGATAAGGCCTCAAGGATACCGGTGAAGATCTCTTTGTTATCCACGTTGTTAGGGCGGTGAAGGGTTAAGACGCAGTAATCATCTGCCGGTCGACTCTTCTCAATCGAGGAATCCTTTTTCAGGCCAAGATGATCTAATATACCGGACTCCTTAGCTTTTTCCCTGTGTTTGATCAATGTGTCGATCATTGTATTCCCGACAAAATGTATCTTTTCTTTCGCAATACCCTCTCTTTGCAGATTTTCTTCAGCGCTCTTTTCAGTGACAAAGAGGAAATCGGAGATGGCATCTGTCAGAATGCGGTTAATCTCTTCCGGCATGGTCCGGTCAAAAGAGCGAAGACCGGCTTCTACATGGGCAATCAGTGGACGCCGCTTTTTCTGGTTGCCATTTTTGGGGTAGGTAATCTTTGAGGCAACCAGGGCGCAGGCGATGGTGGAGTTTACGTCGCCCACTACGATCAATACATCCGGCTGCTCGCTCATCACCACCGGTTCAAATCGTTTCATGATCTCCGCAGTCTGCTCCGCATGGGACAAAGAGCCCACTCCCAGATTGATGTCCGACCTGGGTATATTTAAGTCATCGAAAAATGTCTCGGACATTGCCCTGTCATAGTGTTGACCGGTGTGAACCAGAAGCTGATTGATTGGCTTATCAGTTCCATCAGGCGACTGGTTGTGGCTGTCGATGGCACTCATGATAGACGCAATTTTCATGAAATTGGGTCTGGCGCCGGCTATGAGCATGTATTTCATTATTTAATCCTTGCTGATACGAATTTATGTTATTTCCCCCCTTTTTCAGAAAAAAAAGGAGGGGGGTTCAAGGTGCTAAGATGTTAAAGAATTTCAATTATTTCTTCAACAACTTCTTTCAGGTTTACATGTCCGCTTTCAAGAATCTTATCTGGAGAGTGTTTGTGATCCGGAAATGTGGAGATTTCGGGATGATGAGGTATATTATCGTATCTGAATATCAGGTTGCCACCAGCTTTCATATATTGGTATCGATACCTATGCCTGTCAGGAGTTATTGATTCGGTGAATTCAAGAATATCGCCGTTGTAGAAGACTATTTTGCCTTCGGCAAACAGAACTCCTAACGAAAGGTCAAAATCATAGTCAATATGTTGTTCGATACTGAACCAGTCGGCAATCTTACAGGCAATTCTGATTTCTTTCAGACTGGTTTCAATATTCATATTTCAGATTATCGAGATCATGTATTTTTCTGTTCAACAGATTTGCGACATTTGCGACATGATCCCATTCCAGCCATTCTTCATTATCACCGAGCTCCCCTTTATTAAACAACATCATGAAAGTTTCGGTATCCATTCTTCTGGCTTGTTCAAATTTCTCTATTTTCTTCCTGTAAGCCGCAAGTTTCCGCTCCATCACCTGTTTGCCAATATCAATACTTTCTTGCAGACTTGAAAATCCCTTTTTTTCAATTACAACTTTTGCATAATCTTTCATGTTCCTTACCTCCACTTTTCTTCTAAAAAATGGGGAGACCTCCTATTTTACACAATTCCCTATTGAGCTGATACTTTTCTTTCAGCTCCTCACGTGTATCGTCTATTCGTAACAGCTCAATAAATAGGGGTAGGGGCGACTTTAGTCGCCCACATCGGGAGGTTAAAAACCTCCCCTACCCTGGTTTATTGAGCTGATCTTAGTGTATTCCAAAGACTCAAGGTGTGGGGGATACATGGTTTGATCTCAAAAAATTTTTGCCAACCGAAATAGTAGTTCGGGCAGTGGCTGATGCATTATCATCGTCTGTCACTGTAAGGGTTATCGGATACCATCCGGCCTCAGATAATAATCAATGGTATGGATAAGGGAACTTGGCGCATCGTGTCCATCTCCACGGTGATACGGCCAGGGACCTACATGTTCTCCTTCAACCGATACGTCTTTTATGGCAAAATAAATGTGATTATGATTTTGCTCGATTTCATCCGGGAGTTTGAATCTGGTCCAGCCGGTTCTTTTCCAGGGCTGTGCTCTTCGAACCAAATTAGTTCCTTTTACCGCCCAAAACTCAGGATTGATTTGCTGAGCAGATTCAAAATTTTCATTGGTTATAGGGGAGGTTGACCAGCGCACGTCAAATGTGGACATAGTATAATTACCTGTTCCGCCATACCATGATCCATCCTGCCAGCTTATCTCCCAGTAATCGCCACTGCGCCAGTAACCTACCCAGGGAGTGGTTATGGAGATATCATTCTGGTCTGGTTCATAAGTATCTTTAGTGCTGTAAAACTTTATCTCATCAACCTTATAACTGGAAAGGTTTTGTTGAAGATTCGTAATCTCCATATAGAAACTGAGTAGATGCTCAAAATAGTGCTTGCCAGAATCCTCTAATCTTGGGTCATTATGAGGGGTTACTGAGCCATGCACGCCTCTTCTATGCATCGGGTGCTGATCCATCTCAACATGGAGCCATGTTCCTGGATCAACTGCTAAGTGATGATAGTAGTGTTGGTTGCCAGGACCCTCTTTTGCCCACTTCATAGCGTAATCTCCCCAGCATAGATAGGTTCCTATATGGAAATTATAGCCAGGAAATTTTTTTCCATATTTTTCAAATATAGGCTTTTCCATTCCCTCTACTTTTAGATAAAAACTCATCCGGTCTGTATCAGCATCAGTAATGTTTCTTAGATACAGGGGGCCATCTCCAAGCAGTGTCCACCAACTTGGTTGATAATATTTTACCTTCCCGGTATCATATACTTTCTGGCAACCACCAGTATCAGTAGAAGGAGCTCGATCCGTGGCGTCAACTATTGCTAAAAGATCGCTTTCATTACCTGTAGCCTTACTATTGTCCTTTTCTTGAGTTCGCGGCAACCAATTTCCACTCCAGAATCTGCCATCATCAATTTTCCACCAGCCAGGACTTCCATAGGCGGCATTGTCTTTCCATGTCCAGCCGGGCCAGTTTTTGCCTGAGGCGCCCGGTTCATTCCAGTCAAAAAGAACCTTTTCTGCTGCAGATATATTGCCTGCAGAGAGTAAAAAAACAAACACAATAACGCTGAAAAACATTATCATCCTTTTTTTGTTCATGATTTCCTCCTTTTTTCGTATCAGCTCAATAAATCAGGGTAGGGGAGGTTTTAACCTCCCGATATGGGCGATTAGAGTCGCCCCTACCCCTATTTATTGAGCTACTACGACTTTCTCAATGATTGCTTGAATGCCTGAACTCCGGTATACACCTTTTGGGCAAGACTGCTCCCCATAAAAAATTCGAGATGGGCAAGCTTGATCTCCTTTGCCCCGAATCCAGATTTATATCTGAGCAACCCTGATGAATCACATGCCGTAACACCCCCAAGGTTAAGATATTGTATACCTTTATTGCGTAGATGTTCAATAGTTTTCCACATAAGATAGTGTGATGCCCCCAACTCCATACCTTTTTTGCTTGTTCCGCCTGATTGATAGTAAGCTGATTTGTCTGATGTTAGGATCAGAAAAGATGAAAGGACTTCATCTTGCGAGGCAAGCTGCATTAAGCTTCCTGCGCCGGTTGAAACAAGAGTGTGGTGAAGATTAAGATTTATTCCTGTTGGCACAGCCTCTCCACGCAACCTCCTCCGATTCATTGAATGATCTATCAAATCTCGATGTGCCCGGCAGGAATCCAGGGTATTTACTACTTTAAATATAAAATTTTGTTTTTCCACCTTTCTGATATTTCTGCGATGGTTAGAAGAGAAGCTGTTAAAGAGCTGGACCGGCTCTAAAGTAAGATCAAGAAGATACTCGCTGCGTTTTAATTGCAAAACAGGTATCCCCAATTCCGGGACATCTATGGGGATCGCTTCAAACGAGTTTAAGTAAAGTTTATAGATTCTCCTTCGTCTGCAATAGGTTTTCAGCCCAGACCAAAAAAGAGTGACAACATCCGGATCAGAATCGATTATGCGAGGAAAGGTAGGGAAAGTAAGGATAGAAGAAAGAAGCCCTTTAGTCTCAAATCCTACAGCAAAAGAGGCCGTGGCGCCATTATTTTCGACAGAAAAAGCCACGATCTCAGTACCGGCAAAAACACTCGCCCTAAGAAATTCTTCTCTATAAAAACATGGGCTTCCTGCAAGCTGAGAATATTTTTGCAGGATACCGGATGAAGGACTTCTCTGAACAACAAATGAGGACATCAGGACTTACCGCCATCTTCTTCGGATGAAATAGATGACAAGAGAAGCAGCGCATCAACGAAGAACTTGGCAGGCCAGCTCAGGATTTGATACTTTCCATATTCACCATCAAAGGGGAAAGAGCCCTTTATGCCTCCACGAAGTCCCATATTAGAGGTTGTTCTGTTCTGGATCTTTTTCAGAAAAGAGATGGCCCGCTCTGCCGCTTCATAATACTTCTTGTCTCTAATTATTTTATACAACTTAAGCCAGATAACGGCTAATTGAGCATTTCCTGTGAGACAACTCCAACCAACCTGACTTGACCAGTCACTGGAAAACCTACCGCTTATGCTGCCATTATCTTTCAACTTTTCCAGCAAGACATCTGCGGTCTTCTGTGCAGATGCAAGATATTCAGTGTTATTTAAAAGAACACCCGCATCAAGAATTCCTTCCGCGGCATAACATATCGTATGAAGCAAAGGCGCTTCAGGATCAGAGAGACAATTATTCTGGAACCAGCCATTGGGAAGTTGTTGATGAATGGAATAATTAATATTTTTGGCGCCGGCTTGGTAATATCGAGGCTCATCGAGAATGTCGCTCAGTTGGATTAGGGAAAAACCAACCCTGGAGTTGTAAGTTGTGGCATCATTTCGCGCAAATCTGGAATTTTCCTTTCTCCATGCCCCATCAGCGTCCTGCGCCTTGAGGAGAAAATCTGCCGCCCGAATGGAGACATCAATATACCGTTCATCTTTTGTTTCCTGGAATGCCCGCATCCATCCCTGAATTACCTGGCCGGTATTAAATACTGCCGGTGATGGGGGTTCATTGATAGTTCCTCCCTGCACCGCTCCGTTTCTCATCTGCACATCAATTTCCCAATCCGCCATCCTGATTGCACGCCGGAAGTAATCTAAGTGATTAGTAAAATTATAGTAATCAAAAAATGTGGGGATAATATAACCGGTAACCTCAGGATAAGCCGGCTGCCATCCCTTTTTTTTGAAATGTGGGTTCCATCCAAGACTGTAACCCCAGGATACCCCTCCTGATTTCGTTGCATCCTGAGCCCGTATGAGCCAGCTCATCGCCTCATTTAGATGGTTATCATGGGCTGTTTCTGCGGGATGACCTTTATATTTGTCATATATTGTCTCCTTGCAAGCGGTTAAATTCAATAAGTTTGACAGGGATAGTTTTCTTTTTATTTGCTTTATTAACATCATATTGGCTTCTTGAAATTTGGCTTTCTGTTGATAGGTATTTATGAAAAAAAGGCAGGGTAGGGGAGGTTTTAACCTCCCCTACCCTGGTTTATTGAGCTGATACAATTTTTTTATATAACCTCCAGGAAAGCGAAGCTATTTTGGATATTAAACTTTCCTTAATCTCTAAATCTTTTTTACTGATAAAATTTAGATGAGATTTTTTCTCTCTATTTTCTATATCCTTCATCTTCAGGTTAAAAAATCTCAAAAAATCCTTTAACTCGGCGGGTTCTTCATTTTCTATCTTTAATAAGTTATTTAGTTCGATTAATGCCTCTTCTCTGGTCATCTGGCCATCCCTGATTAGTTGGGAACACTTTTCCTGTTTAAAGATAAAATGGGGAATCTGTTTGTTTTTAAGGTAAGATTTGATCGGGGTAAATCGACAGTCGATGTGATCCTTTTTTTATCAGGCGTCCTCCAGCCCAATTTCTCTTCCATGACATCCTGAATATCCTGATTATTCCAGGGAAGATAGTCAGGCAGATTAATCTCCTGATAGTCTGTGCCAAACAGCTTTGACTTGATCTTTTCCAGTATTCCCAATTCAAAGCGCCGCCTTAGCAAAAAGGCATCTGTCTGATGATTTTCAAATCCATTCTTTTGCAGCACCTTTCTCACATAAAAAGGGTGAGAAGATATTACTTCAAAAGGAGATTGTTCATCTATCCTGCTGCTGGTTCCTAAAATTACCAGAGGGATATTGAAGAGTCTTTGATACTTTATCCGGACATAATTTATACCTGAGGTGCAGATAGAGCAAAATTCCCCGGCGTTTATAAGCATTGTTCGGTAAAAAAATCTTAAATCGTCCGGTTTATATGAACAGAATATATGATCCACATTGAGGATTTGAACAGTACTCAAGATATTTTGGAGGGCATATTCGCTCATAAAACAGTTATTAAAGGTGACGAGAAGGGGATTTAATTTATATTTTTTCTTGCATAGATATGCCACATAAGTACTGTCGCGCCCCCCGCTATAAGGGATCAGACAATCATACCTTCTTTTTTTGGCCCTGGCGGCGGCAAATATCCCTTTAAGCTCTTCTTCGGCTGACCCATAATCAAAATTCTTCCATCTCCTGTCCCATTCAAGGCAGTGGTTGCAGACTCCACCACTGTTGAATCTTATATCAGGAAAATCTTCCGGCAAGATACATCTTGTACATCTTTTCATAGAGTTACCTTACTTGTAACTAATCAGGTTCACAGTTCCGTGGTTCACTGTTCAACGGTTGAAGGAAGAGAATCGGGTAATATCTCAATAAGTTCGGGTATGGGCGACTTTAGTCGCCCACATCGGGAGGTTAAAACCTCCCCTACCCTGATTTATTGAGCTATTACCATTTTTTCTTAGTGTTATTGTTTTATCGGCACAATGTAGGGGCGAATCTTGTATTCACCCTAATCATGGCGATCACAAGAATCGCCCCTACGAAAAAACAACATAATCACAGCCTGAGAGTAAGGGATTTTGATGAGGATTTACAGGATAAGTTTTGATGTTTTAATCCTGAATATCCTGTTAATCCTGTCAATTTTTTTAAAGAGCTAAATTCATTTTATCCTTCGTTGTGACTGCAAGCCATGAAGGTTTATCCAGAGGCAGCGGAATATTTCATCTTTGAGTCTTTTGAATCTCTCCTACCAGATCAATAACCTTTTGGGCGTTATCTTCCCATCTATAATAACCTTCTACCTTGTCGCAGGCTGCCTTTCCAAGGCTTGACCTTAATTGCGGATCATGTGAAAGTTTCATGATTGCATTTTGCAGTGATGTCGTATTGTCCGGCTCAAAAAGGATGCCATCTTTCCCATCAATGATTATATCCTCGATGTTTCGCATTTTTGGAGCGACTACCACTTTTGCCTGGGCCATATACTCCAAAATTTTCATGGGCGAGGCATAAAAGGTTGCTCTTGGACTCACTGCTATGTCGAACAGACCAATGTGAGCAGGTATTTTATCATGAGATACTCTGCCTGTGATGGTAACTTTCTCTGTCAAACCGTAATCT
>JAUWQS010000431.1 GCA_030610915.1 Pseudomonadota bacterium
TAAGATTACGACCTCTATGACCTTAAACCCGACTGCGGCCGTCGGCCTGGCGATGTACGCAGCTCTGGCACAAAAGCAGGGTATTGGCCTCGATAAGATAGGAGGCACGCTGCAAAATGATATCCTGAAAGAATACCTGGCAAGGGGAACCCAGATATTCCCTCCGGATCCCTCTCTGAGGCTGATCGGGGATATTATTGAGTATTGTCACAAGGATGTCCCAAGGTTCAATACCATCAGCATCTGTGGCTATCACATGCGCGAGGCCGGGTGCACCCTTATCCAGGAGGTTGCCTATTGTTTATTGGATGCCGTAGTCTATGTGGAAGAGGTGTTGAAAAGGGGTATCGATATCGATGATTTTGCACCGCGCTTAAGTTTCCTTTTGTGCAACGGGATGAACCTATTTGAAGAAGTGGCCAAGTTTCGAGCGGCGAGAAGGATGTGGGCAAAGATAATCAAGAATAGATTTAACGCAAAGAATCCCAGATCGATGATGCTGCGAATGTTCAGCGGATGCTCGGCTTCCGCATTCACAGACAGGGAACCGCTAAACAACATAACCAGAGGAGCAGTCATGAGTCTTGTGGCCGCTCTTGCCGGCTGCCAGGCGATCCACACCACCTCCTATGACGAGGCCTATGCAATCCCAAGCGAGGAGTCTCAGCGCACAGCGCTCAGAACCCAGCAGATCATAGCCTATGAAACCGATGCGGCGGCTGTAGTTGATCCAATGGGAGGCTCTTACTTCCTGGAGCGTCTTACTAATGAGATTGAAATGGAGGTTGAAAAAGAGATGGCCCGTATCGAGGAGAGGGGTGGCATGCTGAAAGGAATCAGTGACGGATCCATTCAAAGAGATATCGCAAGGCAGGCGTACGAGGAAGCCAAAAGTATTGACAAGGGGGAGAAGACAGTTATAGGCGTAAACAAATTTGTTTCCGATGAGAAGGGATATGATGTTGAAATACACCGGGCAGATCCGGATGTAGGAAAGCGCCAGACAGAGAGGCTGCAGGAGTTAAAGAGAGAAAGGGATAACAAAAAAGTTAAGGCAGCGCTCGAAGAGATACGGCGACTCGCCGGAAGCTCTGAGAATCTGATGCCGCCTATATTAGCTGCCGTCCACGAATACGCCACTCTTGGGGAAATCTGTGGTGTCCTGAGAGACGAATGGGGTGAATACAGGGAAGTCTTTTAGCTGGAGCAGAAAAAAGGTTCACGGTTGATAGCTTTTAATCGTTTAACCGTGAACCTTGAACCTCCGGCTTGTCCGGGTTAGGAGGTGTAAAGTTGAATAATCAAAAACCCTTGAGAGTTTTGCTGGCCAAACCTGGGTTAGATGGCCACGACAAAGGGGCCAAAATAGTGGCGTCTTTGCTGCGTGATGCCGGCATTGAGGTAATCTACACCGGTTTGAAACAGACTATTGGCCAGATTGTGGCGGCGGCGATCCAGGAGGATGTCGACGTGATCGCCCTGAGCGTACTATCAGGGGCTCACGTCGGGTTGAGCCAGAGTCTGATGGCAGGATTGCGGAAAGAAGGCGCGGATAAAGTTCCGGTAGTTATTGGTGGGGTCATTCCGCCTCAGGATATTGAGGAGCTGGAAGAGATTGGGATTGTTAGAGTCTTTCCTGTCGAATCATCGCTGGACAGCATTACAGAATACTTTACAGGAAGAGGCTGGGAAGCAAGGAAAAATGAAAAATGAAAATACTAAAATGAGAAATGCAGGGTGTTTTTTCGTTTTTCATTTTTCATTTTTCATTTTAAAATTTAATATTTACATTAATAAGTGGCTGCGTCGGCACAACAAAGAACGAGGGAAACCGTGATCCCTGAACCCTGAACCCTGAACATCTAAACAGTTACCAATTGGACACGCATATTACATTCAGGCTTGTTCTATTAGCTTTTCTTTTTCTCCTTTCAGGATTTTTTTCCGGCAGCGAAGCCTCTCTCTTTTCACTTACCCAGCTTCATCTCCACAAGATGAAAGAGGAGCGCCCCCGGTTTTTATCTTATGTCCGGAGGCTGACGAAGTATCCCAGAAGGTTGCTTATTACTATACTCGTTGGTAACGAGACTGTTAATGTTGCCAGCTCTGTGGTGGCGGCGGCAGTATTCCTTTCGTTTTTCGGAGAGGAGGGTAAGTGGGTGGCAATAGCGGTTATGACCCCCATGCTCCTCATCTTTGGCGAGGCAATTCCAAAAACCTTCGCCCTGATTAATCCCATCCGGTTTTCTTCCTTCGTTTCACCTGTGTTGCTGAGTTTCTACAGAACTGCGCGACCCGTTGTATGGGCGCTGGAAAAGATATCCAGCTGGGTTATAATCCTTTTACGA
>JAUWQS010000409.1 GCA_030610915.1 Pseudomonadota bacterium
TGTGCCAAGAAGTTTCCGTGAAATATCAATTATCAGCTCCTCCGTCATATCCATAAGATCTTCATAGGTCGCGTAGGTCTGATAAAATTCCATCATGGTGAATTCCGGATTGTGAAAGGTGGAAACCCCTTCATTTCTGAAGCTTCTGTTTATCTCATATACCCTCTCCAATCCGCCAACAATGAGGCGTTTCAGATAAAGTTCAGGGGCAATCCTCAGATAGAAGTCCATCCCGAGGGCATTGTGATACGTCTTAAATGGTCGTGCTATAGCGCCGCCGGCCATGGGATGCATCATGGGCGTTTCCACCTCTAAAAAATCCCTCTCATCCATAAAATTTCGGATTAGTTGAATGATCCGGCTTCTGTTATAAAATACCTCCCTCACATCAGGATTAACAATCAGGTCGAGGTGTCGCTGCCGGTACCTTATTTCGACGTCGGTGAGACCATGCCATTTCTCCGGCAGAGGCCTTACCGCCTTTGACAAAAGCCTGATCTTGACCGCTTCAATGGTCAGCTCTCCGGTCTTTGTCTTAAAAACCCTCCCCGTGAGAGAGATGATATCGCCCACATCGAGCCTCTCAAAGACAGAAAAGCCCTTTTCCCCTATTGTGTTCTTTTTTATGTACGCTTGGATTTTCCCCTCACTGTCCTGAATATTGATAAATGCCGCCTTGCCAAAATTTCTTACCGCCATAAGCCGGCCGGCCAGGGTAAATTCCTCGTCTATCCGTGCAAGATCATCACTATCCACATTATCAAAGCGGGCCAGTACCGACTTGGTTGTGGCGGTTACAATGACATCATTTGGATAGAGATCGATACCGTCAGCCTTGAGAGATTCTATCTTCTCTTTCCTCTTCGTGAGGAGTTCACTTTCTTTCATTTGGTTTCTTCCCATTTTAAGCTCGAATCCGACTTTCTTACTTTTGCCTCGTCAAATGTGAGCATTTCTCTGCCGATGCGCGAGGCTGCTGCCAGAATTGAAAGTCCGAAAGCGGCCCCTGTTCCTTCCCCTAAGCGCATCTCAAGATCGACCATGGGCTTTAATCCCAGGTCATTCAGCATCAACTCGTGACCCTCTACGGCCGACCGATGGCCTGAAAAGAGATAGTTTTTGACTTCAGGATTAAAGCGAGAGGCCAAAAGAGCGGCAGCCGTGGAGATAAAGCCGTCCACCACCACCGGAGTCCTGTTCGCGCAGGCGGCCAGGATTACTCCCGCGATTCCTCCGATCTCGAAGCCGCCGACCTTGTAAAGAATGTCCATTGGATCATCCGGATCCGGCTGGTTTACCCTCAGTGACCTTGTGACCACCTCAATTTTATGTTTCAAAGTATCATCGTCGATGCCCGTTCCCCGATTGACCAGATCCGTGGGATCCCTCTTCAGGATAGCTGCTGCTATGGCGGATGAAGGGGTCGTGTTTCCTATTCCCATATCGCCTGTTCCAATGGCATCGAGTCCCCTTGCCATCTCCTCCTCAAAAACCCGAATGCCGGTTTCCAGTGATCTTAACGCCTCGTCTTTGGACATGGCTGGACCCTGAGAAATATCCATTGTACCATCGGCAATCCGGCGGTAAATCAACCTGATAGAATCATTTTCTTCAATGGATAGTTCGGTAAGCGGGCCGGCCACACCCATGTCCACCACGGTCAACCGGGCGCCAACGTGCCGGGCAAGCACATTTATGGCGGCGCCACCCCGGGCAAAGTTTGTCAGCATCTCTCCGGTCACCTCCCCGGGAAAGAGACTAACACCCTGTGCTGTAACGCCGTGATCTGCCGCCATTGTCACTATAGCCAGATCAATAATCTCCGGCCGTGGCTTTCCTGTAATACCAGCCAGGCAGATACAGAATTCATGGAGTCTGCCAAGGCTTCCAGGGGGAAGGGCCAGTTGATCCTGGTGGCGTTTGGCTTCTTTCATAGCAGCCCTGTCCAAAGAGCCAATGCGACGAATGGTTGTCTCTAACATATTTACTTTTTTTTACTACGCTGCGCCTTGTGGCTTGTCTTAAGCATTGGTAACTACTGCCTGAACGAAAACTATCCAAAGTTGTCATTTCGAGCGGAGCGAGAAATCTTATGGCATTGAAAATACGTGACTTTAAAGATTTCTCCCGGAGCATGCCCTGAGCGTAAATACTAAGATTCCTCGCTTCGCTCGGAATGACAGAAGCGAAGGGGTCGAAATGACAAAAAGAGGGGTTTTCGTTCAGACACTATTTAGTTCCTTAGTCGTAAAATTCGTGCAAAAATGGCAAAAGAAAATCGCAACTACTCAGGTTCAAGGTTCAGTGGCTAAAAAGCGATCAACCTTGAACCCTGACGGTTTCGTAAAAAGCTCCGCTATGCCGACACGTCGGCATTATAATTGGAAGTAACTTGCGCTTTTAGCAAAATCGTACTTTTTGGTAAATGTCAAGTAATATAAGATAGTTACGATACATTTGCAAATTTAAGTTACTTGGAAGTCG
>JAUWQS010000027.1 GCA_030610915.1 Pseudomonadota bacterium
GTCTCGGCGCCCTTGTTGCGTTCATCGCCTATATGAGAATGTTTTTCCGTCCCCTCAGAGACATCGCCGAGAAATACAACATCATGCAGAATGCCCTGGCATCCGCTGAGCGGATATACCAGATCATCAATAACCGGGAATACGAACACCGTACCGACGGGAAGGCATATGAGAAGCCCGGCCTGCCGGAGAGAATCGAAGACATCATCATGGAAGACGTATCATTCAGTTATGTTGCCGGAGAAACGGTACTGTCGAAGGTATCACTGCACATACGGCCGGGAGAAACGGTGGCATTAGTCGGTCCCACCGGATCGGGCAAGACAACGCTGATCAACCTGCTGACCCGGTTTTATGAACCACAGGCCGGCAGGATTCTTATCAACGGGCACGACATACGAACCATCGACATCGACCGGTTGCGATCTAAAATAGCCCTGGTCACCCAGGACCCATTCCTCTTTTCGGGAACGATCCGCGACAATATTGTAAATGGAAGCAAACACATATCGGATGAGGAACTCGACCGGATCATCATCGCATCGCACTGCAGATCCCTGATAGACAAATTGCCGAAGGGAGTTGATACGGAACTTGCGGAAGGGGGATCATCAGTATCGAGCGGCGAGCGGCAATTGATTTCCATTGCGCGAGCCTTCGCCCGCGATCCCGATCTCATTCTGCTGGACGAAGCCACATCGTATATCGATTCCGAAACGGAACAAAAAGTTCAGGTGGCCCTTTCTAACCTGATGAAAGACAGAACGTCGATCATCGTGGCTCACCGTCTTTCCACCGCCCGCATGGCTCACAGGATCTTTGTGCTCAACAGACACAGAATCATCGAAGCGGGAACGCACCGGGAACTGATGGCACAAAAAGGATTTTACTTCAGACTCCATCAGCTACAGCAATAACCATCACCCCACCGCAACCGGTTATGGCCAATATTTCTTCGCGTATTGAATAGTAAATGTAATAGCTCAATAAATAGGGGCAAACCCAAGTATGTAAGAGTGATTGGGGAGCAAAGCCCTTTACTGCTTGAGACTCGAAATTGGAAATTAGAAATTGGGGGGGGCGATGAAATGAGTTTACGCATTAACAGCACAAAAGACGGGAGGCCAAATTTCTAATTTCTAATTTCTAATTTCAGTGAACGCTTACCGTGGATTGAGACCAACATTTCAAAAATGTAATCCCCTGTTTATTGAGCTGATACGATATTTATAAGTGTAATTTTAAATGTAAGCTTCTTGCCGGCGAGTTGATGATTGGCATCCATGATTATCTTATCATCACTGACATTACTTATAAAAGCATCGATGACATCCCCTTCATCGGATCTGCCCTGTATCTCCTTCCCCACTTCCGGTTTGATATCCGGTGGGAATTCTGACCTGTCAAGTGTAAATATAAGCCCGTCTTCATATTCCCCATACGCATCCTTTGGGTGGATCGTCACAGTTTTTGTATCGCCTATGTTCATTCCAACCACTGCATTTTCAAAGGCCGGCAACATCATTTTCCGTCCAATTTCAAATTCGAGCGGTTCCAGAGAAGAATCAAAAACCTCCCCATCATCGAGTGTTCCGACATAATCAACCGCTACTTTATCACCTGTTTTTGCCTGAGCCATTTGTTTCCCCTTTTGATAATTTGATAACATATTAAGGTAGCTGCTTTTAGGTTGTTCAGGCTATAGGCGCCCCGCAGAAAACACCCTTGGAGCGCTAAAGACTGTTAATGCCTAATAGATAGCATACAGCCTGAGTAGTTGCCACATTGCAGTTGTGCGACTGAAAGTTAAATAGTGCCTGAACGAAAACTAGGATTTTTCGTCAAGGTCAAGGAAGATCAAAATTTTAACCGCAGGAATACATTGAGTGTTTCGAGGATTAAAATTTTTATCTGACGCAAAGATTGGCAAAAAGACAGTTTTCGTTCGGGCACTAAATAAAAAGTTGGCCACACATATATATATAAGACACCGGATTACCCTGTAAAAACGGGGCGAAAGCCAATGCTGCGGCTCAGAGTTGATCGCTCGTTAGTCAAAGACAGTGCCGCCAGACCGGAGTTCCTATCCCAGAGCCAGTCCCCACCCAGAATAGGCATTCTCTCGCCATAATTACGTATCCACATTGCCCCCTTTGCAGCCACGTATACAGGAATAATATCTGTCTCATCACCGCTCACAAAGGGACAGATGCCGAGCTGCTTCAATATCAGTGGAGGCGCCCAACCTTCCTTAACTTTCAGGGTCTTCCACTCAGAAATATAATTGTAATCATAGTGCCCCTTGTCTCCCCGAGGACCGGCATAATTCGTAATAGAATCACTCAAGATCGGCTCGCCTAAATCCTCGGTGCTTTTACCATCACCAGCGCGAGGACTATCGAAAAAGGCATCCCGTACCGGCCAGTCCTCCTCATCCAGGGTATAACTATTATCATCCGGACAATATATCCGGCCATCCACAATTTTCATTAAACCGATCCATTCCCAGACGTTTCCCACTAAATCCGATATGCCCTGAAAAGTGCCGTCATGTCTCCAGGATGCAGGGCCACATCCGGTTGAAGTTTTCCCGTCATGCCAATTTTCTCCGATCCGGTACCTGTAGATTACCTTTCCACGCTCCCACGGCGCCTCATGACTCTTTCCGTAAGATGTGTTTCCTCTTGGCTGGAACCCGTTTGCAAGACACCAGAGCATTACGGCCGACCTCTCGTGGACAGTCATGAGATGCCACCCCTCGCCTTTTGCCGCACAGCAACTTCTGGCCTGATCATAATTAATATATGTTGCCGGATCCTGTGCCGGCAAGGAAATAGCCCTGCCATCCTTTACGGTTGCCTGGTGCGCCCCGATTAAAATTTCCGGCACCTCAGCATCGTTGACTATAAATGCAGGGTGAACACCGGTTCCAAGCTTTCCGGAGGCCTCAACATCTTCAAGCTTAAACCTTGGAATCACAACCATATGGCATGGATAACCTTTGTCATCGTACATAACGGTCATTTTTCCACCTGTCGCTGCCTCAACAGATGCCCTTAACGTATCCTTTGCAAAAACTTCTGACATATCTTATATACCTCCATGCTCACTATTTTGATTCCCAATGGACATGTGACGTAAATTGTGACAGAATATTAATGAACTCGAGAGTCTAAAGTTCTCTCGTCATGCCGGACTTGATCCGGCATCCAGAAACCATATCTTGCTGATAAAACAATGGATTCCGGCTTTCGCCGGAATGACGGCAGCGAATATGTGGGTCTAATTATTTTAACCGGTTACGAGAACTTTGGACTGTACAGTAATGAAAATATCAAGAATTAAGCGTGTTGTCAACTCAGAAGAGATATATTTTCTGAGAAGTTATGCGCAGCGAAACAGGACGGCGATAAACCCTTGACAACTGGAAGGTGATAAATTAGCGTACCGCATCAAAGGTTGATTTAGGGGTAAGATATGATAGGTGTGCTGGTAATAACCCATGGCAATCTTGGATGTGAGTTAATCCAGTCTGCTGAATTGATAAAGGGAAGGTTGGATGGCGTGCTCGCCATTTCGGTGGACCCGATAAAGGGAGTCGAGAAATTAAAGAAAGAGATTACAGACGGCATAAAGAAGGTAGATAGAGGTAAAGGTGTCTTGATTTTGACGGATCTTTTTGGAGGCACACCTTCAAACATTTCTTTGTCTTTCTTGAAAGAAGGAAAGTTAGAGGTGGTCACAGGTGTAAATCTTCCAATGCTGCTTAAGCTATCTGAGATAAGGGAAAAAGAGGATCTGCCGGAATTTGCCTATCTTATTAAGGACTATGGGAGGAGAAACATATCACTTGCCAGTGAAATTTTGAACAAAAAAGTGAGTATTACATGAGTTCTCTGAATATATCACTCGTAAGAATTGATAACAGGCTTGTTCATGGTCAGATATTGGAAGCCTGGATTCCCTTTATCAAGGCATCATGTGTAGTGGTTGCGAATGATGATGTGGCGGACGACTTTTTTCAGGAATCGGCAATAAAAATGGCTGTCCCGAGTGAAATTGAGGTTGTGGTAAATAGCGTAGAGGAATTTTCTGAAAATTATTCTTACTGTGAAAAGGGAGGCAGGAAGACAATAGTACTGTTTTGCAATGTATGCGATGCCCTGAAGGCATACAGGTCTGGGTTTAGGTTTAAAAAACTGAATATAGGCAACGTTCACCGTAAGTTGGGTGCAAAACAATTTATACCGGCAGTGCATTTATCCGAAAAAGAGGTAAAGGACTTACAGTTTCTTGTGGACTCAGGGGTCAATATAAAGTTGATGTCTCTTCCAGCGGACGTGCCTGTTGATTTTCGTGATGTGATGAAAAAAACGTAAGAACCTAAGAAATTCCGCATTGGACTCAGAACTGAAGTCTTCCTTCAGGTTACCATATGTGTCATACCCCCTTAAATCAATCTAACCGTAAATCCGTGAACGGTCATTTGTTTCTTTAAAGTTATGATGGATTATCGTGTTCAATCGAAGGCAACGGATATCGAGATAACAGAAATGGTGGTCGGTGACCTTGACGAGGTTATGGCTATTGAATGTAGTTCCTTTGTAGCACCATGGTCTGCGAAGATGTTCGAGCAGGGATTGCGATTGCCTGACTTTCGTAATCTTGTGGCTAAAGTAATGGTGGAAGATGGTCTGGAAATTGCGGGATATATTAATTTCCTGTTAGACCTTGATGAGGTTCATATACTGAATATAGCCATACGGGAAGATTTCAGAATGCAGGGAATAGCCTCAAAATTGATGGAGGAGATGATAAAGATTTCATATAATCAAGGAGTTTTCTTCGCAACCTTAGAGGTGCGCAGGAATAATGCGGCTGCCAGGAAATTATATGAAAAGTTTGATTTTGCAGCAACGGGTATAAAACCTTTCTATTATTCAGATACCGGAGAGAGCGCCTTGGTTATGGAGGCCGATCTGCGTTATAGCTTTAATATGTAACCTTTACCGCAGAGATCGCAGAGACGACAAAACAGTTAGCTTAGGATTACAGAAGCGGTCATCAGAGCAACAAAGACAGTGGTAGCATTTAAAAGTTAGACAATTCGCTAATTCGTTGATTAGACAATTGGGTGATTGCCGGAAACAAATCATCCAATCAACTAATTAGTGCCTGAACGAAAACCTTGTTCAGGCACGGTTTTGAGTTTTGGGTTTCGAGTTTTGAGTTAAAAAAAGAAAGCAATCTCAGCGAGTTTGAAATTTCTAAACAAAAGTGAAAAACCATATTTCAGGGTTTTCGTTCAGATACTAATTAACTAATTAATGACGTAATTTCATTTTCTGATACGAAAAACTTAAATTTAGAGTGAAACGACTTTAACTCTTGGTTTATAAAGAGAGTTTCTCTGAGTTCTCTGCGAGCTCCGCGGTGAATGCTTAAGAAGTCTTTTGCGATACTGCCGATGCATGAACGTTTTGTTATGTTGAACAAAAACTCAATGATGTCAGGGAAAATCATTTTCAACCGGCAGATTAATAGAGATCACTTTTTGATATCTCTGAAGGTTCCCGGCGCCAAATCATCATTTAATGAAGCTATACCGGGGCAGTTTGCTATGCTGCGTGTGAAGGGGAAAGATATCCCTTTTTTAGGAAGGCCCCTTAGTATCTATTCTCTCCATCAGGACGATGATGGGATTATTGTTGAATTCCTGTACAGGGTTGTCGGTAAAGGGACTCATGTAATTTCCCGATTGAGGCCGGGGGAAGAGATGTCCCTCCTCGGCCCCTTGGGACATGGTTTTGATATCTTTCCCGACCGCGATTTTGTTGTTCTGATTGCAGGTGGTGTTGGCATCGCTCCCCTTTCCTTCCTTGGTGAGTGCTACAGGCAATACGCTGTTAACACAACTCCGAAGATAGTCTGTTATGTGGGTGCTCGAAGTTCAGATCTTCTCGTTGGTCTCGACAGGATGGAGAAGATATGTTCTGATATCAGGATAAGCACAGATGACGGAAGTTCCGGGCATCGTGGCAGTGTTTGCGACCTTTTTGGTCGGGACATCACCTCCTATGATAGTAGTGATTCGGTGGTCTATTGCTGCGGGCCGGCTCCCATGATAAAGAGATTTGCTCAGCTTTTGATGGAGCATCCCCTTCTCTGTCAGGTATCGATTGAGGAGAGGATGGCATGCGGTGTGGGGGCATGTCTCGGGTGTGCCGTCAGCGTTAAGTCCGGGTATAAGAGGGTTTGTAAAGACGGACCTGTTTTTGATATTGATGAGATAGACTGGGAATAACCACTAAGGTTGTTCATGCCCTTAGTTGTGAAATTCGTGCAAAAATGGCAAAAGAATTTAGGTGACTTCTCAATAAATCAGGGTAGGGGAGGTTTTAACCTCCCGATATAGGTGACTATACTGAGAAAGGCACATAATTGAGCTTTTGAATTAATCAAAAATGAACCCTCAAATATTTGGTATACTGCAACCGGTCATAATTTGAGATTTTACTATCGTGTTATTTTACCACGAAGCGCACGAAGAATACGAAGAATACTATTCGTTAACTTCGACCTTCGTGATCTTCGTGGTAAATTTTTTCTTGCAATTCCGACTGATTCAAAAAGCGCAATTTGTGGCCGTGTAGAGTATAAAGTCGCCCATACCCGAACTTATTGAAAAGTTACTGTTGAGATACGAAACCCAAGAAAAGCCTTTGAGCTAAGAGCTAAATGCTAAGGGCCAAGTGCTTTTCCGGCTTGTCCTGGTTCTGCTGAAGGCTGTTAGCGCTTAACAGCCTTCAGCCTATCTACCTGAGTAGTTAAGAGAATAGTATGAAATTACAATCTGCACCACAGATGAGTGTTGATATTGGTGGTCTTGTACTCAAGAATCCTGTTATGACCGCTTCCGGGACATTTGGTTACGGCGAGGAGTATTCACATTATATCGATCTTAATCGGTTGGGCGCTTTGATTGTCAAAGGTATTTCACTTGAACCAAAAAATGGCAACCTTCCTCAAAGAATTATGGAAACGCCGTGTGGAATGCTCAACTCCATCGGCCTTGAGAACGTAGGTGCACAGTCTTTTATCAATAACAAACTTCCCTTCCTGAAAAGATTTGATCTTCCCGTTATTGTCAATATTTTTGGAGAAACAATCGAAGAATATATGAGAGTCGCAGAGACACTGAGCGGGGCGCCGGGGGTGCACAGTCTGGAAATAAACATTTCCTGCCCAAATGTGAGAAGAGGCGGCATCGCCTTTGGCGCTGATCCGGATATGGCGTATGAAGTTACCAGAGAGATAAAAAGCGTGACCGATCTTCCAGTAATAGTCAAGTTGACTCCGAATGTGACCGATATCGCAGGCATTGCGGCTATTGTTGAAGAAGGGGGGGCGGACGCAGTATCTCTTATTAACACACTGATGGGGATGTCCGTTGATATTGAGAAGAGAGTCCCACATCTGAAGAATATTACCGGCGGATTGTCCGGGCCTGCGATAAAGCCGGTAGCGCTGCGGATGGTCTGGGAGGTGGCAAACAGGATATCCATACCTGTAATCGGTGTTGGAGGAATTATGGATGCCGCAGATGCCATCGAGTTTCTTATTGCGGGAGCTAAGGCGGTTCAGGTAGGAACTGCCAATTTTATAAATCCACATGCCACAATGGACGTCCTTGAGGGGATCGAGGAATACCTTGTGGATCATGATATCAGTGACATTAATGACTTGATAGGGACGCTGACTACAATTTAAATTAGCGCCCTGCGGGTGAGCAAATTGGTTCAATTAGTGGTAAGCGTTCACGGGTTCAAAGGTTCAGGGTTCAGGGTTCCACTCTCGTCCCCGGACTGTATCGGGGATGCGAATTTACGAGAAAAGCGTCAGCTTCGTCAGGCCTAATCCAAAATCTGGAACCAAACTGGCAATTACTTGGGGGAAGGAGCATCTTTAACGAGGACTTCGGGCCTTCAATCCCTTCTTTGTCCTTAACCCTGAACGTTGAACCCTGAACCTGTGAACGGTTACAATTAGTGTAACTAGTGCCTGAACGAAAACTAGGATTTTTCGTCAAGGTCAAGGAAGATCAAAATTTTAACCGCAGGAATACATTGAGTATTTCGAGGATTAAAATTTTTATCTGACGCAGAGATTGGCGAAAAAGACAGTTTTCGTTCGGGCACTAACTACTCAGGTTCACGGTTCAGAGGTTCACGGTTCAACGGTTGAATGAAGAGAATCGAGTAACATCTCAGTAAATTTGGGTAGTGGCGACCTGTCTGCGTGCGGAGACGCACAGGCAGGCTCTAATCGCCCATATCGGGAGGTTAAAACCTCCCCTCCCCTAAGCCGGACAAGCCGGAACCAAGGGGGAAAGAATGAATATCGAACGTCCAACATCGAATGTTGAATGGGGAACAATGAAGAAAGAGAAATAGCTGTTGAATATTCGGTATTCGGTTTTAGAATAGTTTAAGGAGCGGAGCGACATCATTATTCGACGTTCAATGTTGGACGTTCATCTTTTAATATGTTCAGTACGATTCTTTTGCCATTTTTGCCTGTCTGCGCCTGCCTGTGCGTTGCACGCAGACAGGTGCAACGCACAGGCAGGCACGAATTCCACAACTAAGGGCCTAAAGTGTATCCCGAGACCTGTCAAACAATGGAAAAAGAACCTGCCATAAAGCGGATAAAAGAGCTTCGAGACCAGATCAATTATCACAACAGGCGATATTATCAACTCGATGATCCGGAGATATCTGACGCTGAATATGACAAAATGATGGCGGAGTTAATTGGTCTGGAAAGGAAATTTTCCGGTTATATCGATCTCACCGCTTCTCCCACACAGCGGGTCGGAGCGCCCCCCCTTGAAAGATTTGATTCAGTTACACATCTCACCACTATGTTGAGCCTCTCCAACGCCTTTTCCGAGACCGATATCGTAGAGTTTAATGAGCGAATAAAGCGATTTCTAAGCAGGACGGAAAACATCCCTTTTGTGACCGAGCCTAAACTTGACGGCGTGGCGGTAAATCTTGTCTATGAAAAGGGGATCCTCGCCGTTGGTTCGACAAGAGGGGACGGAACTGTGGGGGAAGACGTTACCCAAAATCTCAAGACAATACGATCCATTCCTCTGAAAATTACCCACAACGGCAATACTCCGGTTCCTGAACAGGTTGAGATAGTAGGAGAGGTTTTCATGGGGATTGATGCGTTTCAGAAACTCAACAAGCGGCGGCTGGATGAAGGAGAATCTCCTTTCGCCAATCCGAGAAATGCGGCAGCCGGTTCTCTTCGCCAGCTTGACTCCAGAATAACATCAAAAAGGCCGCTCGATATATTTTGCTACGGCACAGGCGCTCTTGAAGAAAGATCATTTAAGACTCACTGGGAGGCGCTGCAGACTCTCCAGGAATGGGGGTTTAAGGTAAATCCTTATATCAAGCGGGCAAAAGATATTCACGAATGCATGGAGTACCATCGCGAAATGGTTCGTATCAGGCATGAACTCCCTTACGAGATAGATGGCGTTGTTATAAAGGTGGATTCCCTTGATACTCAAGAACGCCTTGGGGCCGTCTCGAGAAGTCCCCGCTGGGCCATTGCATTCAAATTTCCGGCGGTTCAGGAAACAACAATAATCGAAGATATAAAAGTGCAGGTCGGGCGCACAGGAGTGCTCACGCCGGTGGCCCTGATGAGACCGGTCCGTGTGGGCGGTGTGATGGTCAGCCGGGCTACCCTCCACAACCAGGATGAGATAGATAAAAAGGACATTCGGATAGGTGACACAGTAATAATCCAGCGTGCCGGTGATGTGATACCGGAGATTGTAAAGGTTATGGCATCAAAGAGGGATGGGAGCGAAAAGGTATTCAGGATACCTGATACCTGCCCCGAATGTGGATCCAGGACTGTCCGGCTTGAAGGTGAGGCTGCCCGCAGGTGCATCGGTATTGCCTGCCCGGCTCAGATCAGGGAAAACACAAAGCATTTTGTATCGAGAGGTGGCATGGATATCGAGGGTCTCGGTGATAAGCTGATCTCACATCTTCTCGATGCCAAAACCATAGAAGACCAGGCCGATCTCTATTTTCTGACGGCGGAGAAGCTGTCAAAACTTGAAAGGATGGCGGACAAATCAGCGGCGAATATTATAACTGCGCTTGAACGCTCCAAGAATCCACCTCTAAAAAAATTTATCTTTGCCCTCGGTATCAGGCATGTGGGAGAACATATTTCCAGGATTCTGGCCGGAGAATTCAAAACTCTTGATGTACTGACAGACGCAACGGAAGAGGATCTTAAAGCGATAAAGGGAATCGGATCTGAAATTGCTGAAAGTGTAACCGGATTTTTTCTGGAACCATCCAACCAGACGGTACTAAAAAAGCTCAGGGAGGCCGGCGTCAGATCGCGAGAGGCATTTCGCAGAGAATCAGCGGACCTTTCGGGGAAATCCCTCGTATTTACCGGCGCCATGCAAGACCTCACCAGGAACAGGGCCAGGGAAATCGTTGAATCTCTGGGTGGAGATGTTTCGTCGTCCATTACGAAAAGAACCGACTATGTCGTTGCCGGGCAGTCACCTGGATCCAAATTGAAAAAGGCGAGGGATATGGGTATAACCATCCTCGATGAGGAAGAGTTCCTGCGTTTCGTTGGGATGAATGAATAGGGACCGTTCACAGCTTGAAACTTGGAATTAGAAATTGGGGAGAGATGAAACGAGTTCAGAGGTTCAAAGGTTCAGAGGTTTTAACCCTGAACCCTTGAACCCTGAACCTGTAAATAGCTGCAAATATGGTTATGAAACGAGCCCGTGTCTTTGTCTCCGGTAGAGTGCAGGGTGTTTTCTATCGGGCGGAAACAAAAAATAACGCTTCTCATCTCAACCTGACGGGCTGGGTGAGGAACCTTCCGGATGGGAGGGTTGAGGCGGTCATTGAAGGAAAAGAAGATAACGTCAATGCCCTAATTGACTGGTGCAGGAAAGGCCCTGGCTTCGCCTCGGTGACGGAGATCGAAGTCAAAGAGGAACACTTTACAGGGGGATTTGAGGGCTTCAGAATCAGATAATAGTTCATCTGTCGGTAACTACTCACGTAGTCAGGCTGAAGCTATTTAGGCTGAAGGCTGAAGGGGCCGGAAGAACGCGATTGCCGCATTTTGGCGGAGAAACAGCAGATTTTTGCATCAAATATGGCTTCAAAGTGTGCAGTATTCCCGCTTTTCCTAACAGTCTTCAGCCTTCAGTCTATCAGCCTGAGTAGTTACATTTGTCGTAGCCGTTCACGGCTTGAAACTTGAAATTGGAAAGTAGAAATTGGGGAGACCTGTCTGCGTGCGGGCACGCACAGGCAGGGATGAAGCGAGTTCACGAGTTGGATGTTTACAAACCGG
>JAUWQS010000450.1 GCA_030610915.1 Pseudomonadota bacterium
AATTTCTCGAATCATTTGCTGGTGGTATATCCATCTCTGCGCTTCCCGTGACGTTTCCAAGTTCACAGGAAAAGGACATTGCCGGACAACTTCCGTGACCAGACCAACTTTCTTCTCGGGATTTCGCCTTTTGTGTTCCCATGCGAGGCGATAGGCCAGGGTTGTTTTTCCTGTCCCATGTGCGCCCATTATTCCTATTTTCATGTTTCCTCCTATATATCCACGCAAAGAATACAAGTACTTACATTAGTTCCCGATTCCGCAAAACTCCCTTCCGGCAATTCGATAAATTCACCGCCCAAGGATTCTATTCTTTCACGGAAGGCTACCGTCTTTTTATTCGTGCGCCACAGAACGCTTTGAGACATGACAGATACAACACGCCGGAGAGCAAGATCAAGCATGTGGTTGACGTGGGTGATATCGAGTTGATTATGGAAGGGCGGGTTAGCGATAAAGACATCGTAAGGCACTTTAAATTTCAGAAAATCCTCACCGACAATAAAGAACTTGTCTGCTTTCAGCCACTCTCTGTTTTTTTCTTCCAGCTCAATCACGTCACATCCGGGGACTAACTTAGCGATTGCTCCCCGACCAGCGGATGGCTCCAATACTCTCTCCCCCTCGTCTATTTCTGCAAAGTCAACCACCTGCTGAGCCACTTTCAAGGGAGAAAAAAAGAGTTGATAATCCTTTTTTATGTCGGTATATTCGCCGGTTAACAAGATTTCCTCAAGTATCGCTTCAGGGGTTTCTCTGAAAACATGCGCCTGAGCTTTGCGATTCCATTTTCCCCCGATTGCCATCAAGACTTTATTAGTTGCAACATACAAATTTCGGTCAAGCTGTAAACCCGGCAGAATTAACAGCTTTCCGTGTATAACTGAATTCCCTAACACATCCGCAACCTCGTTACTGATTTTCATATTTCCCCCTCTGCGCTACCGCGTGTTTCGATGCCGCAATTCGTTAATCGCTTCCTCGAAGCCATCATCTTCTTCGCCAGGCCATGTGCCGAATAAAGCTCGCACATCCACCATCGGCTTTACGTTCTGCGATTCCGCCAATTCGTCGATAGTCAGCGATTCCCAGAAGTCCCGCGAGATCGGCGACCCTTGGGGCAACAAGTCAACAGCCTCGTTCTCCCTTTCTTCCAGTCGTTCAATGTCGTGAATCTTGATGCTGGTAATCTTCCCGGAAATGGGATCCTCTTTTGCCTCGCCAACGATACGAACATATTGCAAAATAGCTTCCAGAACCTCGTCTTTCTGTTCATTATCAAAGAGGCAAAGCACTGGCTCCCCTGCTGATGGATGCACTCGGCAACGTGTGCCATGCTCCTTGAAATCGGCCATCAGCAGCCGTCCTTCAATGGTGCGAATGTTGATCTGCGGCCCCTTTATACGTTCCTGAATCCGGGTGAATCCCTGCGGTGTATAGACTGTCGAAAGAGGTGTTTCGCGATGATTTAAAGTAAACTCAATTTTTTCCACTCCACGGCTGAACAGCGTACCAGTGTCGCGCCATGCCATCAGGACACCAGCATCATAACCGACTGGCAAAGCTTCACCCGGGTTTTGCACATCGGATAAGCCTGCAATAGCCTTTTCCAGAATATCAAGGCCAAAGTCCATGTCTGGCAGAGACGGTTGCATCCTTCCCCGTTCGAAACCAAGCACTGTTGCAGGGCTGCCGTGTGTTAATAATACCAGATCAAGCGACATCTCTTCTTTTATGTTGCGTGGTTGCGGCCCACGGTGTAGGCTTTCCGATTCACCCATTAGCACCCGCCCCGTTCGCTGGAGCGCCTTGTTTAGATTGGTAAGAAAGCGCAGCAAATGCGACACAGGAATTTTTCCTGTGCCAATAGCTTTTCCGTCAAAGCGAACCTTTAGTAATATGTTATTGTTGTTCATGGTAGTTACCACCCTAATTTCCCGAAAAAATTATACCTATGCCATGCCAGGGAGTTGGATGTCCAAGGCTTTGAGAATATCCCGCTGTGCCTTGGTCAACTCTGTGAGGATATGACCGTACTTCCCAGAATATTTAACCTTGGTCAACGTCTTCATCACATAGACAAGCGACATATAAACACCCCCATTCATTGGTATAATTATACCAATGAATGGGCAGAAAAGTCAAGCAAAAAATGCCTTTAGCCTTGATCTATAA
>JAUWQS010000498.1 GCA_030610915.1 Pseudomonadota bacterium
TGTTAAAAGAATGGCAAGGGAAAACCGTTTTGTTTCCTGCTGAATACATTTTAATTGAGGTCAGAAAAAAAGAAATATCCTCTGCGTCCTTTGCGTCTTTGCGGTGAAAATATGATTGCAAAGATTCATTACCCCTGCTTATTGAGCTATTACCCTTTCCCTTTAAATAGGTAAAAGGTAGAAGGAAAAACAACCTAATAGCCTTCCACCTTCTACCTTTACTTAGGCTGAAGGTTTTTAGGCTGAAGGCTGTTAGGGCTGAAGGAATATTAATCATATCCACCTTCTACCTAAACAACCTTGTAAGCGTTCACGGGTTCAAAGGTTCAGGGTTTAGGGTTCCATTCTTGTCCCCGGACTGTATCTGGGATACGAATTTACGAGAAAAGCTTCAGCTTCGTCAGGCCTAATCCAAAATCTGGAACCAAACGGGCAATTACTTGGGGGAAAGAGCATCTTTAACGAGGACTTCGGGCCTTCAATCCCTTCTTTGTCCTTAACCCTGAACGTTGAACCCTGAACCTGTGAACGGTTACACAACCTTATACCAGCAGTTTCGCCGCATCCTGCGCAAAATAGGTGATAATAATATCGGCGCCCGCCCTCTTTATCGACGTGAGGGATTCCATCATCGCTTTCTCCTCATCAAGCCAGCCAAGATTTGCCGCAGCCTTGATCATGGCAAACTCCCCGCTGACACTATAGGCCGCCACAGGCAGGTCAAACTCCTCCCTGATCCTGTAGATTATATCAAGATAAGGAAGAGCGGGTTTAACCATGATAATATCCGCCCCCTCTTCAATGTCTAACGATATTTCACGGATAGTCTCATCGGAATTGGCCGGATCCATCTGGTATGACTTTCTATCTCCAAATTGCGGGGCGCCTTCGGCGGCTTCACGAAACGGCCCATAAAAACATGAGGCGTATTTGGCCGAATAAGCCATAATCGGGAGGGTATCATACCCCTCTTCATCGAGCGCCTCCCTGATCGCACCGACACCGCCGTCCATCATACCGGAGGGGGCCACCATATCGGCGCCAGCCTTAGCCTGAGATATCGCCGTCTCTGCCATAACCTCAAGGGTGGTGTCATTGTCCACATCGTTGTCCCTTATTATCCCGCAGTGACCGTGGCTGGTATATTCACAGAGACATAGATCACAGATCACCAGAATGTCCGGAACCTTATCTTTGATCTCCCTTGTTGCCCGCTGGATAATTCCGTCTTCAGCACAGGCGCCGGAGCCCATCTCATCCTTTTTCTCAGGAATGCCGAAAAGGAGCACCGCTGGAATACCCATATCCTTTGTCTTTTGCGCCTCTTTCACGAGATGATCGATTGACATCTGAAAATTGCCCGGCATGGAGTTGATCGGTTTCTTGACATTTTTACCAAAAGTTACAAAGAGGGGATAGACAAGATCGTCAACGGAAAGCTTTGTCTCCCTGATCATCCTCCTGAAATTCTCGTTTTTTCTCAATCTTCTTGGTCTGTAAACTGGAAAATACACGGCGTTACTCCTTGGAAAAGCCCAAATCATTTCTCGTTTTTAATTTCTCATTTCTCATTTTTAATTTTTAATTACCCCGATCTCCTCATCCGTCAGATAACAGGCGGGATCGGGCGCCCACAGATTTCCTGTTGTAGCTTCAGCCCTGACCCTGAAGTTGCCGCCACAGACGTCAAGCCAGCGGCATGTTGCGCATCGTCCTTCCATGTAAGGCTTTTTGTCTTTTAATTTTGCCATAAGTTCATTT
>JAUWQS010000007.1 GCA_030610915.1 Pseudomonadota bacterium
GGTGAAACCTCGATTTGACGACGCACAGGATGAGCAACCCTGAATGGAAGAAGATGAAAAGACTGACAATATCTTTTTAACACCACTGCTTCCACAGATCGGGCATTTTAAGTCCTTGTCATCGTCACTTATAGAGCGCACCGATTCAAATGTAGTGTTACATTTGCTGCACTCATACTCATAAATTGGCATATTCCCATTCCTCCTTACACTGGACAGGCATTTGAAAACGCAACATTAAGAACAAGCATTCCCTTTTTAGATAATTCCTCGAAAATCTCTGTGACGGCATCAAATACCTCTTTCCTTTCACCTATTAAAACGGTGCTCATTAAGCCTTTTTGTATAATGATATCATATTCCTCAATAATTCTCCAAGCCTCTTCTATAGCAGGTGAAAGCCTTTCCTGTTTTAGAGGATAGAGACTAATCTGAGCTGAAATCTCCATAGGTCTCCCCCTTTAATGCCTCCACATACAACTGAGCGGAGAATGCGGCCGTTGCCCCATCGCCGCAGGCTGTCACTATCTGTCGGAGCAGTTTTTTGATGCAGTCACCGCAGGAAAATATACTCCTCTCCGATGTCATCATATTACTGTCCGCCAGAATATATCCGTTATTATCAAGTTCTACAATGCCACGAACAACTTCAGTGTTCGGCTTTAGACCAATGAATAAGAAGATGCCGTCTGCCTGAATCACCCTGTAATCATCGGGTGTCTTCACATTTCTTATCTTCACGCCCGTGACAAAATCATCTCCGAGTATGGCCTCCGGCGCTGAGTTCCAGGCAAAGTCTATCTTATTGTTTGCGAAGACCATTTTCCTCAAAATACCTGTCGCTCGCAGGCGATCCCTGCGATGGACAATGGTAACCTTCCCGGCAAATTTGGTAAGATAAATGGCCTCCTTAACCGCCGCATCACCGCCTCCAATAACCACAACATCTCTATTTTTATAAAAAGGTGCGTCGCAGGTGGCACAGAATGATACACCTTTGCCTAAGAATGTCTCCTCACCGGGGATGCCCAGCTTTTGCCAGGATGCGCCAGTGGCAATAATAATGGAAAGAGCATAATATGTGTTGCAGTTTGTTCTTATTTCCCACCCGTCAACAGTCCGATTCTCGATTTTATTCAGGGCAGGATCACTCAACTGTACCTTTATAATGGATATTACATCTTCTGATCTGGTCGGGAGACCGAACCCGCTTGCCTGCCTTTTGAATCTGTCGTGGAGTTCAAGGCCGCTTACCGGTTCGGGAATACCCGGATAATTTTCCACAAGATCGGTAATAGTAACCTGACTCAATGTTAAACTACCCTCGATCAATAACACTTTTAACATTGCCCTTGATGCATATTGACCCGCAGTAAAACCAGCCGGTCCACCGCCGATTATAATTATGTCATAAACATCCTCAGGAATTTGTCTGCTTTTCATTAATTTTCACCTCTATCTTCGTAGCTTCTCAATAAATTAGGAGAGGGGAGGTTTTAACCTCCCGATATGGGCGACTAAAGCCTGCCTGTGCGTCTCCGCACGCAGACAAGGTCGCCCCTACTCGAACTTATTGAGATATTACCCTTGACCTTGCAAAAAATTTCTCATTCTCAGACAGCCTCCTACATGAAATTGACCGGATCCACATCCACCTTGATATCGAAGCTATCTCTCCTCGTCTCCCAGAGTATATTCCCGGCAAGGGTATGGAGCGCTTTTATATCCTTTCCCTTCAGGAGGATATGCCACCTGTATCTCCCTTTAATTTTGGCGATGGGGGCCTCTGCCGGGCCTATAACCCCCACTTTTCCTCCTATTGCTTCATCCAGAGAAAACTTTCTGGCAAGAACTCCTATACTTCTGGCCTTTTCTGCCACTCTGTCTTTTTTTATGCCGGATATACGCAGGTTCACCATCCGGAAAAACGGCGGATAACCAAGCTCCCTGCGAAGCGCTATTTCATCTCCATAAAATCCCTGATAGTCATGCTTCCTTGCCCGCTTGATGGCATAATATCCCGGGTTGAAGGTCTGCACGACAACCCTGCCTGGCGAATCCCCCCTTCCGCTTCTTCCCGAGACCTGGGTTATGATCTGGAATGTCCTTTCCGCCGCCCTGAAATCAGGAATATTAAGGGACATATCGGCAGATACCACGCCGACAAGAGTAATGTTGGGGAAATCATGTCCCTTCGTAATCATCTGGGTACCTATGAGTATGTCGATATCCCCTGTGTCCAGGGCCTTGAGCAATTTTTCATATACCCCCTTTTTTGCGGTGGTGTCACTGTCCATCCGCTCCACTCTGGCCCGGGGAAAGAGCCTTGAAACCTCTTTTTCCACTCTTTCCGTCCCAACGCCATAATTCCTTATTCTTCTTCCACCACACTCGGGACAAATTGACGGAAGATTTATATTGTAATCACAATAATGGCATCTGAGAGTCCCGCCATCTGCATGGTAGGTCATTGAAATGGAACAGTTCAGACACTTGAATACATAACCGCAGTCAAGGCAGCACAAAAAGGTATTGAACCCCCGTCTGTTCAAAAAGAGAAGTGATTGTTTCCCGCTTTCAAGGGTATCCCTGATTGAAGACTTCAGAAGCCGGGAGAAGATCGGAGGGTTCCCCCGTTCGTCTTTTTCTTCCCTCATATCGATTATATCAACCTGTGGAAGGGGCTTATTCCCCACCCTTACAGGCAGAGACAGATATCTGTACCGTTTTTCTTTTGCATTGTGATAAGTCTGAATTCCCGGCGTGGCTGAACCTAACACAACAGCCGCCGAATTCAGTTTCGCCCTTACTACCGCCAGGTCACGAGCATTATATTGAACACGATCATCCTGTTTGTAGGATGTGCTGTGCTCCTCATCAACTATTATTAATCTCAAATTCCTTACAGGCGCAAATATTGCCGACCTGGCGCCTACAACAATCCTTGTCTCGCCACTTTGTATCTTCCTCCACTGGTCATATCTTGCTCTCTTCGAAATTCCGCTGTGGAGAACGGCTATTTCATTATCTTCTAACCTCCTGTTAAACCTGCTCAACAATTGCGGCGTAAGTGCTATCTCGGGGACAAGGAAAATGGCGCTCCCATTTAGTCTGAGAACCTCTTTTATGGCATCGATGTAGACTTCCGTTTTCCCGCTGCCGGTAATACCATGAAGGAGATAGGGTGAGAACTTTTCAGATAAAATACCACGGATAATTTCTGTCGCTGCGGCCTGCTGCTCTTTGTTGAGGATAAACTCTGTGTCATCTTCTCCTATATCGGGACCATGCGGAGGACGCCGGGAAACCTCTCTTTCAAAGATACTGACGACCCCTTTCTTTTCCAGGCTGCGGATAATAGATGAGACACTTTTGAATTCTCGACGCAGAGAGGAAATTGAACTCTCGCTGTGCCTGCTGAGGAAATCGACAATCCTCTTCTGTTTCTCCGTCAACCTCAAATCAGATTCATCGTAGCGATTTAGGGTCAACAGCTTTTCCGTCTTTGTTTTTATGGAGGGTTTTTTGAGCCTCTCTTCCAGCGTTATAAGTTCTATCTTATGAAGTGTCTTCAGGTCACGATATATCTGTTTGGCGCCTACCGCCTTTTTAAGCCTGGCTGCAGGCAGTCCCTCCGGGTGGTTTTCTAATACATCAATTATTCTCCTCTGAACCGGAGACAGGTTATTTGCCACAGTGTCTTTTACGTTAACCCCTGCGGGCGCTGCCCACATGCAGCTTTCTATATCTATTCCCCCGGGGAGAATATTTCCAAGCAATGCTCCGGGGTAGTGTATGTAGTAGTCGGATGTCCATTTGTAAAATCTGAGATCATCTTCGTTAAAGAGCGGCGCCATATCCAGTACCTCTATTATGTCTCTTGTCTCCTCCCTGTCGGCCACCTCGGGCGATCCCAGTATATAGCCGGTCATTTTCCTGTTTCCCAGCGGGACAAGTGCCCGCTTACCCACGGCAATTTCCTGTTCAAGCTCTGACGGGACAGAATATGTGAAGGTCTTTTCAGAGGGTATATTTATAGCGACACTGACAAGCATCTGTTATTCCTTCACATCCAGGAAATTCTTCAGTCCGGGATAGAAACTTTTCTCTTCGGGTATCTTAAAGAATCTGTCCGATATCTTCTTATTTATCCGATATCTTCTTATTTAAAGGTTAGTGAGAACTTTTTCTCGGGGAGTTATGTGATTAGTTGTATTTCGGAAGGAATTGTACATTCAAAAGTTGACATAGCGCCTAAACCTTAACTACTCAGGCGAGTAGGCTGAAGACTGCTTAGGAAAAGCGGGAATACGGCGCACTTTGAAACCATGTTTGGCGCGCGAATCGGCTGTTTCTACGCCAAAGTACGGCAATCGTGCTCTTCGGCCCCTTCAGCCTGACTACGTGAATAGTCACAGGCGTTGGAACGAAGGAAATGCTGAAAACCCCTATTGGCCTTTCAGCTTTTCAAGTCTTTCCTGTTTTGTTTTACAATCTATACAAAGGGTGGTCACAGGTCTTGCTATTAACCTTTCCTCGGATATCAGCCCTCCGCATACTTCACATATACCAAACGTTCCTTCATCGATACGCTTGATAGCTTCCTGCAACTTCACGATCAACTTTCTTTCCCTGTCCCGGATTCGAAGCTCAAAATTTCTTTCAGATTCCAATGTTGCCCTGTCGGTCATATCAGGAAAGCTCTCTTTCCCATCGTTCATATCTGAAACGGTTTTCTCGGCTTCGTTTAACAGGTCTTCAACTGCCTGGGTCAGACGCCCTCTAAAATATTCAAGCCTCTCAGGTTTCATTTGTCAACCAATCCACCTCTTAATATAAATTTCCAATAACCTTTTAAGACTATATAGTCAAATCATCTTTGTAAAGATAAAAATGATGATTTCGCAAAAAACATGACAACTAATCGGACAGATGGGCTGAGAGTGGAAGATTTACCGAAAAGAATGAACATTGAACATCGAACGTCCAACATCGAATGTTGAAGGGGAAAAGGTGAAGAAACAGCTTATTGGATGGTGACTACTCACGTAGTCAGGCTGAAGGTCAGTGGTCAGTGGTCAGTGGTCAGTGGTCAGAAAATACTGTTCACTGTCCACTGTTCACTGTCCACTGTTCACTGTTCACTGTTTTTTTACCTTCTACCTACAACCTACCCACCTGAGCAGTTACCGCATTTCTCACCTTTTCAATAATATTTGTCGTTGACACCCCTTCAATTTCCGGAACAATGACCACTCTACCCCCTCGCCTTCTTACCGATTCTCGTCCGACCACATCTTTCTCCGCCCAGTCTCCACCTTTTACGAGAATATCAGGTTTCAGATATTCAATCAGCTCAAGGGGTGTGCTCTGATCAAATACTGTCACGTAATCCACAGATTCAAGGGACGCCACGACATCCGCCCTTTCATTCTCAGGAACCAGCGGCCTCTGTTCACCCTTGATGGCTCTCACAGATGAATCGCTGTTGAGGGCGACTACCAGCACATCTCCCATTTTTTTAGCTTCCCTTAAATACCTTGTATGTCCAACATGAAGAATGTCGAAACAGCCATTGGTAAAGACGATACTTTCCCCACGGTTCCTGTGCCTGTCAAGCCTTTCAGCCAGTTTTTCCTTTGAATAGACCTTATTCATAACGTAACTATTGCCTGAACGAAAACCCCGTTCAGGCACGGTTTTGAGTTTTGGGTTTCGAGTTTTGAGTTAAAAAAAGAAAGCAATCTCAGCGAGTTTGAAATTTCTAAACAAAATTGAAAACCATATTTCGGGGTATTAGTTCAGGTATTAATTATTGAGGTATAGCGATCAACCGTGAACAGTGAACAGTGTTCAGTGTTCAGTGTTCAGTGTTCAGTGTTGACAGCTTTTAACCGCTGAACCGTGAACCGTGAACCGTGAACCGTGAAACGTGAACCTGACAACCTAAGGTAGTTACTAAAAAACTGCTCTGGCGAGAGTGAGAACCGCCACTTCCGCAACTCCACTCCGGATCAATACACGCGCACATTCCCTCACAGTGCTGCCGGTTGTATAAACATCATCTATTAGTATAACCCTTTCGCCCTTCACCCCTTCACTATCCATTATCTTAAAGGCGCCCTTAACATTTGAACCCCGCTTCTTTCTGTCCAGATTGACCTGCGGTTCCGTATAAATCATTCTTTTGAGAATCGTAAAATCCAGACTTATAGAGTGTTCTCCTGCAATCTCTCTTGCCAGTACAACGGATTGATTGAAGCCTCGTTCCCTCAATCTCCTCGGATGAAGGGGGACGGGCACAATCAATGAGTAATCTTCTATGCTGAAAGAATCATATTCGTATTCAGCCATCAATTTCCCCAGGGTTTCACCCACAGCTATCTTCCCTTTATATTTAAACTGGTGGATGGCATCCCGAAGGGATGTCTCATATCTCCCTACAGACCTGGCAATGGAAAAATACTGCGGTAAGGATATACATTCACTGCAGAAATGATCTGCGCCTCCGTAATCAATAAAGGGAAAGCCGCAACATGAACAGATCGGCGGTTTGATAAAGCTTATCCTTGAAAGGCACTTAGAGCAGAAGCAGCTTTTCCGGTTGCCGCTCAGCACAGCCCCGCACACCACACATATGCGGGGGAATACAGTATCGACAAGACCCATCAGGGCATCTTTAAATATCCACATCAAGTTTTATTCTGGGCGCATCCGACCATAATCTCTCAATATCGTAAAACTCTCGTGTGGATTCATAGAAGATATGGATTATCACATCACCGTAATCCATGAGTATCCACTTGCCGGACTTTTCTCCCTCGATTCCAAGGGGAAGTATCCGAAACTTTTTTAAACTTTCTTCAATGGATGCCGCAATTGCCTGAACTTGCCTGTCGGAACTCCCATTGCAGATTATCATATAATCAGTAAAGGATGACAACCCCCTTACATCAAGGGTAACAATATCGCCGGCTTTTTTTTCCAGCGCTGCTTTTATACACCGAAAAATCATTTTTTTCGTATCATCCTCTTTTGCGATAGACGCTACCTCCCCGCTTTGCGTTGGTCGTGATTCACGTACTTCGTAAAGAATTGCCTGCCCTCCTTATTATCATTATGATAACATACTGTTTATTTTAGTAACAGAATTCAGGGGCGGTGTCAATCCGAAACCGGTCATTGTCTATAGGAGAGAGTTATGATAAGGAGAGCAGTAACCGCTCAGGTTCACTCAGGTATTTACGAATCTTGTAAGCATTCACCGCAGAGAAACTATTCAAGAGGTTAAGGGTTTAAAACCGTGAGCCATAGTGACGTGTACAGGGAGACCGCAGCTTGCTTAAGTATCTGATCAAGAGACTGATCTTTATGGTTCCTCTCCTTATAGGGATCACTATAATCTGCTTTGTCGTTATGCATCTTGCCCCTGGTTCCCCAACGGATATTCAAACGCAGATGAATCCAAAGGCGGGGGCCGAATTAAAGGAACGGCTCAGGTCGATGTATGAACTGGATAAACCTCTTTACCAGCAGTACATATCCTGGGTCAAAAGACTCGCCGTCCTCGATATGGGAATATCCTTTTCCCTCGATCGCAGGCCGGTAGTGGATAAGATACTGGAAAGACTTCCGATCACTATTCTCATAAACATACTTTCAATGATCCTTATTATTGGTGCAGCCATACCGATCGGCGTCCTTTCAGCCGTCCATCAGGATTCACTTTTTGATAAAATTTCAGCCGTCTTTGTATTTGTCGGTTTTTCCATACCTACATTCTGGCTGGCGCTTCTTCTGATGATACTCTTCGGTGTGAATCTCGGCTGGCTCCCGATCTCAGGCATAAGATCCTTAAACTACGAATATCTTCCGCCTTTTCAAGGGCTTATCGATCTAATTAAGCACCTTATACTCCCAGTGGTTCTTTCTGCGCTAACCGGGCTTGCCGGACTCTCGAGGTATATGAGGTCAAGTATGCTGGAGGTGATAAGACAGGATTACATTACGACAGCGAGAGCGAAGGGTTTAAGTGAGATGACGGTGATTTATAAGCATGCTCTGCGAAATGCGCTCCTCCCCGTTATAACGATACTGGGTCTCTCCATCCCAGGGCTTATAGGAGGAAGCGTCATCTTTGAAACAATATTTGCTATACCGGGAATGGGGCAGCTCTTTTATATGTCCGTTATGGCCAGGGATTACCCTGTTATTATGGGAATACTGGTAATTGGCGCTGTTCTCACCCTCCTCGGTAATCTAATAGCGGATGTCTCCTATGCCTTGGCGGACCCAAGGATCAGGGTATCATAATTAGTGCCTGAACGAAAACCTTGTTCAGGCACGGTTTCGAGTTTTGAGTTTTGGGTTTCGAGTTTTAAGTTAAAAAAAGAAAGCAATCGTTCTAATGTTCCTACTCGACTATTTAACGAGGTATGTATGAGAGGAGTTTCCTGGCACAAATTTTTCACAAACAAGATGGCGCTTGCCGGAGGAATTGTGGTAGTTTTGTTATTTATCATTTCTCTGCTTGCGCCGTGGATATCCCCCTATGACCCCGGTGAAATCAACCTCCGGATGGTTCTCTCTCCCCCTTCGAGCAATCACCTTTTCGGGACGGATCAATTAGGACGTGATGTCTTGAGCAGGATGATCTGGGGCTCAAGAATATCTCTGAAGGTAGGATTTGTCGCCACCGGTATCGCCATAGTGATAGGGATCATTTTAGGGGCTGTAGCGGGATATTACGGGAAATGGGTTGATACTGCTATAATGAGGTTTGTTGACATCATGCTATGCTTCCCCACCTTCTTCCTCATCCTGGCAGTGATTGCATTCCTCGAACCCTCCATCTGGAATATCATGATCGTCATAGGCGCAACCGGGTGGATGGGAATTACTCGTCTAATCAGGGCAGATTTTATCTCACTTAAAGAGAGAGATTTTGTGCGGGCAGCCAGGACTATCGGCGCCGGCGATCCCCGCATTATATTTTTCCACATCCTTCCCAATGCCATGGCCTCTGTCTTTGTAGCGGCAACGCTCGGAGTTGCAGGGGCCATACTGACAGAATCTGCGCTCAGCTTCCTTGGAATCGGGGTTCAGCCACCTACACCGAGCTGGGGCAATATCCTCACGGCGGGCAAGGACAATATAGATATCGCCTGGTGGCTGTCTCTCTATCCAGGCCTGGCTATCCTGATAACGGTACTCGGCTATAACTTGCTCGGAGAGGGAATAAGGGATTCTCTTGATCCAAGGCTCAGAGGATGAAAGGCAGGTAACCATTCACGGCTTGAAACTTGATAGTATAGGAATCTCCATTTTTTGATCAATCTTATTAAGAGGTTAGATTGGTTTAATTGGTGTAACCGTTCACGGTTTACAGTTATCGGTTCACGGTTGGAAAAAACTGTGAACTGTGAACCGACAACCGTGAACGGTTACAACTAATCTAACTAATTGAACCAGTCTGCTCGCCCGCAGGGCGCTAATTTATTGAGAAGTTACATTATCTCCTTGATCGAGAAGTTGTTTTGTGGTAGGGGTTTAGAATAGAATCAGGGTTACGTGTGTGGTGATGATCAGCCTTCAGATCTGCAGGTAATAATAGTCCAACCGGTCAAGATTATAACATCTGAAAGGAGACGTAAAGAAATGTCTGAAAAACCGAAGAGAGAATCGCACAAACTTAAAAAAGAGAAGGAGCATGAAGAGAATCGAAAACACTGGGTGGCTGAAGAAGAAAAGATCTATGAGTTGTGGGAAAAGGCTTACAATCCGGGAGGGCAAAAGCAGGTCGATCGTCTGGCAAAGCAGGGAAAGAAACCGGTTCGCCAGCTCATAAAACAGCTTATTGATCCGGGCACTGAGTTTTTAGAACTCAGCAGAGGCGCCGGTTTCGGTATCAACTATGAATCTACCATGGATGTCCCCAGCGCCGGGTTGGCTACAGGCCTGGGTAAGGTTCATGGCAACTGGGCGATGATTATCGCCAATGACAGCCGTGTTAAAGCGGGGGCTTATTATCCTATAAATTGCAAGAAGCATCTGCGCGCACAGGATATAGCAGATCAGTGTGGAATCCCCTGTGTTTACATCGCTGATTCCGCGGGCGCTTTTCTGCCGATGCAAATCGGGGTATTCCCGGGGAGAGGCCAATTCGGGCATTTTTTCCACAATATGTGCCGGATGTCGGCGAAAGGTCTGAAGCAATATACCCTGAGCACAGGCGGCAATACGGCGGGTGGCGCTTATATAGTCTATCTGGCCTGTGAATCCATCATGATTGACAAGATGTCCTATTCATTTTTGGGCGGACCTCCTATGGTCAAATCAGCCATCGGCGAGGAGGTAACAATGGAAGACCTCGGGGGCGCCAAGGTTCATACGGGCATATCCGGCGGGGCAGATCATTTTGTTCGCTCACAGGATGAAGGTATCGAAAAACTGAGAGAATTATTGTCCTATGATCCGAGACAACAGTTGCATATTGAACGGCGTGAGTCGAGAGAACCAAAGGTTTCGATAGACCATTTATATGAGGTCCTGCCGGAAAATATTTATAGAGGGATTAACATTCGGGAAGTAATTGCCTGCATAGCGGATGACAGCGAATTCAGCGAGTATAAACGCAATTACAATCCCGGTCGTGGCGATAACATTGTATGCGGCAAGATTTACCTCAGAGGAATTCCTGTAGGGATCGTTGCAAGCAATAATAACGGGGTGATCTTTGTGGATTCTGCAAGGAAGGCCATCGAGTGGGTTATCCGCTGCTGCTCACAAAAGATACCGATTCTCTATATACAGAATTCTCCCGGATATATGGTGGGTACTCAGGAAGAATATGCCGGCATCGGCAAATACGGTTCAGGCATGGTGAGGGCTGCCGCGTGCGCGGATGTTCCCAAGATTCAATGGGTAATCGGTCCCGATCATGGCGCCGCGAATTATGGAATGTGTGGAAGGTCCTACGACCCTCATTTTATCTTCGATACCATGCGCTCCAGGACATCGGTTATGTCCGGGCAGACAGCCGGCAATGTTTTAACCAGTCTGGAGCGGGCAAATGCGAAGAAAAGAGGCGAGGAGATGGATGAAGAGGAGGTAAACAAATTCAGAGAGATGATGGTAGAGAAATATTCGAGTGAGGCTCATCCTTTTTACATGGAAGCTCGACTCTTTCACGATGGAACGATTCCCTTAAAAGATTCTCGTCGTGTTCTGGCAAACGCATTTGAGGTATCCTTGTTGAAACCGATACCGGAATCGACATTCGGCAATTTCAAATTCTGATTCTGGAACATCCGATACGTGCAAAGGTTTGTAAGAAAAATAGGTAACCGTTCACGGGTTCAGGGTTCAAAAATTGTAGGTTCACCTCCAACCCTGAGCATCTGAACTCGTGAACGGTTACAAGACATCTTATGAAGGGAGGTCTATAATGTCCGACGTTATTTTACAGGAAAAAACGGATGACGGTGTATTAATACTTACGTTGAACAGACCAGAGGCGATGAACTGCATGAATTTCGGTATGATTGAGGCACTGCAGGAGGCCGTCAAGGAAGCAAATTTTGATATGTCTGTGAGGGTTATTATCGTCACCGGCGCCAGACCACCAGCGGGGAAAAAGGCATCTTTCTCAGCGGGAGCTGATTTGATTGAGAGGCGTACCCTTTCTGAAGACAAGGTAAGGCGTTTTATCGCAACCGTCCGTGAAACAATGACAGTGGTGGAGAATGCAAGGATACCGGTAATTGCGGCAATAAATGGTTATGCCTTCGGTGGCGGCACTGAGCTTGCTCTGGCCTCTGATCTGCGGATTGCGTCATCAAATGTCATAATGGGTCTTACCGAGACCAGTCTGGCGATCATTCCGGGAGGCGGCGGCACTCAGCGACTGACCAGAATAATCGGTCTGGCAAAGGCGAAGGAATTGATATATACGGCAAGACGAATCGATGCCAAAACGGCTCTGGAAATCGGTCTGGTCAACAGGGTTGTGGAACCGGACAAGCTGATGGATGCCTCCCTTGAACTTGCCAGAGAGATTTCCGGCAATGGCCCCATTGCGGTTCAACAGGCCAAGTTTGCCATCAATCGTGGCTTTGAATGCAGCCTTGGCGTAGCGCTCCCGCTCGAATCAAAGGCCTACGAAATCACAATTCCAACGGAAGACCGTCTTGAGGCCCTGGCGGCATTTGCGGAGAAGCGCAAACCGGTATTTAAGGGCAGGTAGAAGGTAGGTAATGTAAATATCAAAATGAAGTAATGAACGGGTGGGTGGCATGGACAAACTTGTTTGTCCGTGCGTAACTACTCAGGCTGTGGCTGAAGACTATCAGGCACTAACAGCCTTCAGCCTAAGCAACCTAACATAAGGAGTATTTCCATGAGTGACAGGTTTCAGTTAAGCTATCCCAAGAAGGTGCGTTTAGCGGATATATCCATGCGGGAAGGTCTGCAACATGAGGAACACTTTATTCCTACGGATGCCAAAGTTTACTATGTAGAAGAATCGATACTGGCAGGCTTTAAGAGGTTGGAAATAACCAATCTTGGGATCCCGGGGATTATGCCGCAATTCAGAGATGCGGAGGAGCTGTTTAAGCGTGTGCGTGACAGCAGGCGTCTGTCTCGTCGCGGCGTCAACTTTGATGACATTGAACTGACCTCTATATGTATTCGCGAAGGCGCAGTAGATAGAGCTGTTGCCGGAAGAAAGGAAGGATGGGGGCCGGATCGTATAGGAATGATGGTTTCTACCGACGAGGAACATCACTTTGCCAATTCAGGGTCTACCCTGCCGGAGTATTGGGAAGAAGCGGAAAGATGCATCCAAAAATGTCACGACGTCAATATTAAGGTCTTTGGGACGGTCAGCACTATCTGGGGAAGTCCGATCTCCGGACCGACAAGGTTCGAGGATGCCCTTGAGTTCACGGAACGCTGGCTCAGCATTGGCGCCGATGACATAGAACATGCCGACCACGACGGTTCAGCGCCTCCAAACCAGGTGTACCGTTACTTCTCCATGATTCTTGACGACCTTCCCAACACAGATCTCCATGTGGCGCATTTTCACGTGACAAGAGGCTGGGGGCCGGCCAACACCCTTGCTGCGCTGAACGCAGGAGTCGACATTCATGAAGGCGTGTTAGGTGGAATTGGGGGACAACCGACCAATTTCATAGATCGTACGCCTGTTAGAGGAACCGGCGAGTACTACTATATAGACCCCAATGTAGTAGGTATTGGAAGTCTTGAGGATATGCTTGTTATGATGGATGAAATGGGGATTGAGACAGGTATTGATGTGGACAGAGTACTTTCATTGGGCAGGAAGTGGGAAAAGACAATTGGTCGTCGCCTGAGGTCGGAATCGATCCTTAATGGCAGGATACCCAAAAAACCCCGGGAGGAATTCAAACGAAAGGGGTTGGCGGAAAAAAAGGCAAAGCGCGGAGAAAAACCCGGACAGTTGTACCCGTCGAATTGGCCGGAAGAAGTGGAGATCCCACCTGAGATTAGCGGAAAGGAATAAACACAGCGCATATTTTTTTCTGAAAGGATCTAACGAGTGCGGCATATCCTTAACTCCTTGATATTATCGATCAATACCAAGATTTGCCGCACTTTGGCGGAGAAACAGTAGATTTTTGCATCAAACATGGCTTCAAAGGTAATAGCTAAATAAATAGGGGATTTACATTTTTGGAATGCTGGTCTTGATCCATGGTAAGTGAGCGTTTACTGAACATTGAAATTAGAAATTGGAAATTTGGTCTTCATCCTTTTATACTATTCAACTCGTAAACTCGTTTCATCCCTGCCTGTGCCGGCACGGCAGACAGGTCTCCCAAATTTCTAATTTCCAATTTCAAGTTTCAAGCCGTGAACGGCTACGATCCACGATCACTCCTGCATGCCTTGGTTTGCCCCTATTTATTTAGCTATTACATTTTTTCTTTCGTATGTAAAAAAACAGAGTGCAAAGGAAGGGATTAATTTATGGCATTAACAAAAGGACCTCTAAGTGGCGTAAGAATTCTCGATTTAACTCAAGCTCATGCAGGCCCATTTGGAGTCATGCTTCTCGGTGACCTTGGGGCTGAGATCATTAAGGTGGAACCCGCTGTGGGAGATCAGTTAAGGTTGGGTGAGGAAAAAATTTCCTTATCTTCGTATTATGCGGTAGCGCTTAATCGAAACAGGAAAAGCATAGTTTTGGATCTAATGGCCAAACACGGGAAAAAAACCTTTTACGAGCTCGTGAAGATATCCGATGCTGTTATCTCAAATAATCGCGCCGGCGTGCCCAAAAGACAGTGTACTGATTTTGAAACCTTAAAGAAAATTAACCCGGGAATTATCCGTTGCAATCTTTCCGGCTATGGAGAGACGGGACCCTGCTCGAATTTTCCCTCTTACGATATCATTGCCTGCGGTCATAGCGGGATACTGAGCCTCTCAGGAGAACCGGGAAGAACCCCCGTCATACCCGGAGGTGTAGCTCTGGCTGATATGGCTGGAGGAGCCTTTGCCGTCTTTTCAGTATTAGCAGCTTTAATAAAGCGAAATCGTGATGGAAAAGGCATGAATGTGGAAGCTAACCTGTTAGATTGTCTCTTACTTATCCAGCAGACCATGTTTCAAAATTACTTTCTTACCGGAGAAGTCCCCGGTCTTCAGGGGAACAAACATTTCATGGCTTCACCATATGGGATTTATACCACAAAAGAAGGTTTTCTGGTTATAGGAGCGGGCGATCCGAATAAGGTGATTAAACTTGTCGGCCTTGAGTGGATGTTGAGCGATGAACGGTTTAAAGACACAACTTCACGACTCTCGAACCTGAAGGAATTTAACAAATTTTTTGAAGGAGAACTGCTCAAGAAAACCGCTGATGAGTGGGTGAAATTTCTTCGTGATGAAAATGACATAGCCTGTGGCCCGGTTAAAAACTACGACCAGGTGGTGAATGACCCACAGGTGCTGCATAATAATATGATCAGGGAAATGGAACTTCATGGAGAACAATATAAGACCATAGGATCTATATTTAAGTTTCCCGGTGAAATCGAAGGAACGCCTGAGCCACCACCTGATTTGGGGGAACATACAGAAGAGATACTGAGAGATTTACTGGGTTATTCCGATATGCAAATAAAAGAAATATCAGAGGAAAATAATGTGGCATTAGAAAGACTGAAGAAGAAGATGAAGAGGTTGTACTGATAAATACATAATATGTAGGGGCAAATCCGGACACGTAACCGCCTCCATCTTCTGGAAGCGGGGTTTGGGCGTAGAGGTTACACCTTTGAGCTTTGCACAGCCCCTGTAGCGGAGACCTTCAGGTCTCCATATTCACGCAACACAGTATGACTGAAACACATGGAAGGCAGAAGCCTTCC
>JAUWQS010000225.1 GCA_030610915.1 Pseudomonadota bacterium
TAAAATCTTGACAGGTTTTTTTTAAAATAATAGTAACTATAGCCATATGCCTGGGTGGCGGAATTGGTAGACGCAAGGGACTTAAAATCCCTCGATACTTAGTGTCGTGAGAGTTCGATTCTCTCCCCAGGCACCATTTCTGTTCTGTACTTTCTGAGAGAATACCTTACGCTGAATTTTTTATTACAGCAAGAGCCCAACCCTATAATTAAAATTTTTGCCTTCCTTGATTTAATCGGAATTAAGTGTTTTGGAGGGCCTCATGATATAGTTCCTGCCTGATTTTTCTATTGGTTATTATAACCAATAGTGGTAGAGAGGGAAAAAGGGGGTCATCATGAGATCAAAACAGAAAATAAATGTAATTTCCTTTGCTTGTGTCCTTTTTCTATTGGTTATTTATGGGTGCGCGGTAAACCGCTATTCAAACTATGGTGAGATAAGGCCAAACAAGGGGGTTACTCAGGCATTTGATAATTATGAGGTGAACCCGGATTTAAATTACTATATAACCGGATCTGATGTATGTCCTAACGCAATTATTGGAGTAAACAGGGAATATACTCTTGTCTCGGACCTGTGGAAAAAGACAGAATTTACAGCCGATACACTAAAAGAAGTAGTTCGATTCATGAAAGATGAGATGCTCCAATACAGTGAGGGATTATTTGGATTCGATATATTAGACGACAAAGGTAATGATATAGGAGACTGGTATTCGATTCTGTCAGCGAGAACATCGGTAAAAATGATAGGAGACAAAAAGGTAATCATTTACGCTCCGCCTCTCGATATTTTGCCCCTTGATATTAACGTATCAGCTCAATAAATAGGGGCAACCCCCAATATGTAAGAGTGATTGTGAATCTTAGCCATTCACGGCTTGAAACTCGAAACTGGAAAGTAGAAATTTGGGAGAGATGAAACGAATTTACGAGTTGACAGACTTCAGCGTGAGCTCAGCCGAGCAGTACAAAAGCATGAAGGCTGAATTTCCAATTTCAAATTTCTAATTTCAATGTTCGGTGAACGCTTATCGTGGTTCGAGACCAACACTTTAAAAATGTAATCCCCCTATTTATTGAACTGATACCAAGTTTGTCCATGCCACCCGCACACCTTTGAGCTTTCAGCTTGTCCGGCTTGTCCGGGTTAGGCTAAAGACTATTAGCACCTTCAGCCTTCAGTCTTTAGCCTTCAGCCTACAGCCTAATTATGATACCCGGATCCTTGGATCCGCCAGGGCATAGGAGACATCCGCTATTAGATTACCGAGGAGGGTGAGAACGGCGCCAATTACCAGTATTCCCATGATAACAGGGTAATCCCTGGCCATAACAGACATATAAAAGAGCTGTCCCATTCCCGGTATAGCAAATATTGTCTCAAAGATGACGCTTCCGCCTATAAGCCCTGGAATGGAGAGCCCTAATATGGTTATAATAGGGAGGAGCGCATTTCGCAGAGCATGCTTATAAATTACTGTCATCTCACTTAAACCCTTCGCTCTCGCTGTCGTAATATAATCCTGTCTTATCACCTCCAGCATACTTGACCTCATATACCTTGAGAGTCCGGCAAGCCCGGTTAGCGCAGAAAGAACCACGGGCAGTATAAGATGCTTGATTAGATCAATAATGCCTTGGAAAGATGGGAGATATTCGTAGTTTAAGGATCGTATGCCTGATATCGGCAGCCAGCCGAGATTCACCCCGAAGAGTATCATCAGAAGAAGCGCCAGCCAGAATGTAGGTATGGAAAACCCGACAAATACAAAGACGGCTGAAATTTTATCAAAAAGTGAATTCTGATGTACGGCTGAAAGAACGCCGATTGGTATGGCTGCACCAATAATAAGGATCATTGAAAGTATGTTGATGAGAATAGTGATTGGAAGTCTTTCCAGTATCTTATCCGCTACTGGCCTGCGATCGAGGGAAAAGGATATCCCCATATCGAGGACGGCGAGTCTTCTGACCCAGGATATATACTGCAGGTAAAGAGGTTTATCCAGTTGATACATTGACCTGAGCCGTTCCTTTAATTCGGCCCCCGCCTTTGGGTTCATCTGCGTTTGAATATCCGTTGGGGAACCGGGGGCAAGATGCATAACGGCAAAACAGATGATGGTGATCCCTATAAGGAGAGGAACCATAAATATCAGTCTCTTGGTCATATACTTAAGCAAGCTTCAATCTCCCTGTACATATCGATAGGGGTTCCAGGTTCACGGTTCACGGTTCAGCGACAGCGCTCTGTCGAATTCTTTTGCCATTTTTGCACGAATTTCAGTAACTTCTCAGTAAATCAGGGGAGGGGAGGTTTTAACCTCCCGATGTGGGCGATTAGCATCGCCCCTACCCGAACTTATTGAGATATTACGAATTTCACAATTAAGGAACTATAAACAATGGATAGTTTCAGATTGACACCATTCCTGAAATCTGTTACTAATTAAAATAGTATATTATCATAATGATAGTGAGGAGGGTAAGCAATTCTTTACGAATTACGTGAATCACAACCAAGGCAAAGCGGGGGGGTGACGTCTGTCGGAAAAGAGGATGATACGAAAAAAATGCTTTTCCGGTGTACAGAAGCAGCGCTGGAAAAAAAAGCCAAAGATATTGTTATCCTTGATGTAAGGGGCTTGTCATCTTTTACTGATTATATGATAATCTGCAGTGGGAGTTCCGACAGGCAAGTTCAGGCAATTGCATCATCCATTGAAGAAAGTTTAAAAAAGTTTCGGATACTTCCCATTGGAATCGAGGGAGAAAAGTCCGGCAAGTGGGTTCTCATGGATTACGGTGATGTGATAATTCATATCTTCTATGAACCCACACGAGAGTTTTACGATATTGAGAGATTATGGTCGGATGCGCCCATAATAAAAGTCGGGAACATTGTATCAACTCAATAAACAGGGGATTACATTTTTGAAATGTTGGTTTTTATCCACGGTAAGAGTTTACTGAAATTAGAAATTGGAAATTGGGTCTTCATGCTCTCGTAAATTCGTTTCATCGCTCCCAAATTTCTATTTTCCAATTTCAAATTTCAAGCAGTGAACAGCTATGAGCCACGATTACTCTTACATGCCTGAGTTTGCCCCTATTTATTGAGCTAATACGAAACATTGATTATAAGCTGAATGCTGGCGCTTGATGTGGATATTTAAAACTGTCCTGGCGGGTCTTGGCGATACTGTATTCCCCCACATATGTGCAGTGTGCGGGGCTGTGCTGAGCGGCAACCGAAAAAACTGCTTCTGTTTTAAGTGCCTTTCAAAGATAAGCTTTGTCAAACCGCCGATCTGTCCATGTTGCGGATTTCCATTTATCGACTACGGAGGCACAGATCATTTCTGCAGTGAATGTATATCCTTACCGCACTATTTTTCCATTGCCAGGTCTGTAGGGAGATATGAGACATCCCTTCGGGATGCCATCCATCAGTTTAAATATAAAGGGAAGATAGCTGTGGGTGAAACCCTGGGAAAATTGATGGCTGAATACGAATATGATTCTTTCAGCATAGAAGATTATTCATTGATTGTGCCCGTCCCCCTTCACCGGAGGAGATTGAGGGAACGGGGCTTCAATCAATCCGTTGTACTGGCAAGAGAGGTTGCCGGCAGACACTCTATAAATCTGGATTTTATGACTCTCAAAAGAATGATTTATACGGAACCGCAGGTCAATCTGGATAGAAAAGAGCGGGGCTCAAATGTTAAGGGCGCCTTTAAGATAACGGATAGTGAAAAGGTGAAGGGCGAAAGGGTTGTACTGATAGATGATGTTTATACAACCGGCAGCACGGTGAGGGAATGTGCGCGTGTATTGATCCAAAGTGGAGCTGCGGAAGTGGCGGTTCTTACTCTCGCCAGAGCAGTTTTTTTAACTCAGGGCATGCAATAAGTGTATCAGCTCAATAAATAGGGGGATTACATTTTTAAAGTGTTGGTCTCGAACCACGATAAGCGTTCACCGAACATTGAAATTAGAAATTGGAAATTGGAAATTCAGCCTTCATGCTTTTGTACTGCTCGGCTGA
>JAUWQS010000184.1 GCA_030610915.1 Pseudomonadota bacterium
CAGTGTGCCAACCAGTTTGAGGGTGCCCTTTTTCCCTGTTTGTTGAGCTGCCTCCTGGGATACACAGCCGATCAGCAACACTACCAGAAGAACCAGTATGATATTCAGGACTATTTTAAAAGCTCCGCTATCCCTCATAAACCCTACTTCTTAAATACTCAGCTTTTTCACCCTGCAAAGCAACGGTTTGAATGAGGGGAACCCATGGAGAGGATCACGGATGTCATTAGAAGTTAAATAATTCTCATTAGCGAGACCACCCCATGCATGTGACAGAGCAACTACCCCAGGTAGTATATCCGCAGTTACCTTAGCCTTCATTTGAACAGCTCCCCTTGGCGACTCTATAATCACCATGTCACCATTGCCAACCCCCGCATCCATAGCTGTTTCTATATTTATCTCTGCTTCAGGCTCTGGACAAGCAGCCTTCAAACTAGGTACATCACGAAACATGACTGAGCTCACGCCGAAGTCTGTCAACTCGTAAATTCGTTTCATCTCTCCCAAATTTCTAATTTCCAATTTCAAGCCGTGAATGGCTAAGATTCACAATCACTTTTACATACCGGAGTTTGCCCCTATTTATTGAGCTATTAAATTTATATCTTAATGTACGTCGCCTGTTTTGCCAGGAATGGGAATGAGGGAGAAAGGGAAATTCATTTCATGCTATCAGTTCATGCTATCAGTCAGGGCAATTTCGATTACTTCATCCATTTTTTCTACCAGATGAAATCTCATTTCTTTTCTCACTCTCAAGGGAATGTCCTCCAGGTCTTTCTCGTTTTTCGCCGGCAAGATTATAGTGGAGATACCAGCTCTTTTGGCAGCCAGTATCTTCTCTTTTATTCCACCCACCGGCAGCACCAGTCCCCTCAAACTTATTTCACCTGTCATGGCCACATCGGGTCTCACCGGCTTTCCGGTAAGAAGTGAAGTGAGTGCAGTGAATATGGTTACCCCTGCTGACGGTCCATCCTTTGGTGTGGCCCCGGCAGGGACATGCAGATGGATGTCACTTGTTTCATAGAAATCCTCAGGAATGCCAAGTTCCTTTGTCCTGGATCTCACATAACTCAAGGCCGCCTGGGCAGATTCCTGCATTACATCTCCAAGCTGGCCGGTCAATGTGAGGGTTTTTTTGCCTTTCATCCTGGTGGCCTCAATAAACAGGATATCTCCTCCGGACGGCGTCCATGCGAGGCCGGTGGCAACACCGGGAACAGATGTTCTTTCGGCGATCTCGGAAAAGAATTTGATAGGGCCCAGAAACCGCGAGACCGTCTCCTCATTTATTAGGGTAAGTTCTGTCTTTCCTTTTACTACTTCCACTGCCACCCCCCTGCACACCGCGGCTATCTCACGCTCAAGATTTCGCAGCCCTGCTTCCCTGGTATAATCACCGATGATCTTCTTGATGCCGTCATCTTCAAACCGGAGATAAGAATCGCCAAGGCCATGTTCTTCCAACTGTCTCGGAATAATGAAGCGCCTGGCAATCTCAAGCTTTTCCTCCTCGGTATATCCTGAAAGTTCTAATACCTCCATCCTGTCTCTGAGCGGTTGTGGAATTGGTTCTAATTGATTGGCTGTGGTGATGAACATCACATGAGAAAGATCGAAATCAACCTCGAGATAGTGATCGGAGAAGGCGCTGTTCTGCTCCGGATCGAGCACCTCCATGAGGGCGGCCGATGGATCTCCCTGATAGCTTGCCCCCATCTTGTCTATCTCATCCAGCATAAACAAAGGATTGTTGCTTCCAGCTTTCCTTAACCCCTGTATGATCCTGCCAGGCAGGGCTCCCACATAGGTTCTCCGGTGCCCCCTGATCTCAGCCTCATCCCTGACACCTCCCAGGGAGATTCGCACAAATTTTCTGCCAAGGGCGCGAGCGATTGACTTGCCGAGCGAAGTCTTTCCGGTGCCTGGAGGTCCTGAAAAACAGAGGATGAACCCTTTCGTGCTTTTCTTTAGTTTCTGAACAGCGAGATATTCGAGGAGCCTCTTTTTGACCTTCTCCAGGTCGTAGTGATCTTCATCGAGCACACGGGAGGCCGCTGCTATGTCCAGGGTATCTTCGGTGCTTATCGACCAGGGCAGTTCCACAAGCCAGTCAAGGTAGGTCCGGGAGACGGAGTACTCGGCTGCTTGCGGGGGCATCACGGAGAGCCGGTCAAGCTCCCTTTCCGCTGCTTTGTTCGCCTGTTCCGGAAGGTTTGCCATTTTCAGCTTTTCTCTAAGCTCTTCTATCTCTGCCGTTTTTTCATCTTTTTCGCCCAACTCCTTCTGGATCGCCTTGAGCTGTTCCCGGAGATAGTATTCCCTTTCTTTCTTACTCATCTCACTTTTAAGCTGGGCTTGTATCTTGTTTCCCAGTTCCAGAATCTCCAACTGGCGATTGAGGAAGACAGTCACTTTTTCCAGCCTCTTTTTTACGTCTATCGTTTCAAGAATATCCTGCTTTTCCTTTAATGTTATGTTGAGATTGGATGCAGCGGCATCTGCTAAAAAATCAGGGTTATCGATCTCTGCTATTTCCATTAACATCATACCGGCTTCCGGAGAGAGATTAGGAATAAGGCCCACTATTTTTTGGAAAAGACTCTTCGTGTTCAGCATCATTGCCTCTATCTCAGTGTCCTTTGTCGTCTCTTTAGAAATGGCCGATACTCTGGCCCTTAGATAGGGATCGGTCTGACTTATTTTTTTTAACACAATTCTTGATATCCCCCGCACAAGGAGCCTTACAGTCCCATCCGGCGCTTTGAACATCTTAAGCACCAGAGCGGCAGTTCCCACGTTATAAATGTTTTCAGGGCCATACTCGCCGGCATCCTGATCCTTCAAACCAACCAGTCCCAATATCTTGTCTTTTAGGAGAGCGTCATTTATCAACTTTAAGTGTTTCTCATCGGATACTATAATGGAGCTTATCATCCGGGGGAACACCAATATATTTTTTAGAGGGAGTAAGGCCAGTTCCTCGGGTACCTTGATTTCCTGATCACCTGACCCTTGCGGATCTTTTGCTCCAACTTGAATCATTTTTTGTCTCCTCCGATATTCTTGGGGTGTGGTTATAATTTACTCTCCGGGAGTCTCTCTCACCTTTGGAAGTCTGATATGAAGTATTCCCTGTTTGTACGTAACACTCACGTCATCCTGATTTATGGGCGCTGTTAAGAAGAGTTCTCTTTCAAAAACCCCATGATCGATCTCCATTTGATGGAATCTTATTAGAGGTGAATGAGCAGGGTCCGATCTTCTGCCCCATATCCTGAGTCTGTTCCCGCTCAGCGTCACATTGATGCCATCCTCATTCATTCCCGCCAGTTCCACAACGATCACTACTTCATCCGGCGATTCATAAACATCGGTTGCCGGCCTCCACACCTGTGTCGGATAGAAGCGGTATCTTTCATATCGTAACATTATTTCCATAGCGCTGTCTCCTGAATCTTAAAGTCTCTAAGTCTCTGCAATTTATTGAAATTACAGATGCATTTCAACGGTTTACGGTTCAACGGTTCACGGTTAATAGCTTTGAACCGTTGAACCGTGAACCATCTCTTGTTTCCGGCTTGTCCGGGTTAGGCTGAAGGTAGAACGTTAAAACATTTTTTTGCTGAGATTGCTTTCTTTTTTTGTAACCGTTCACGGTTTACAGTTATCGGTTCACGGTTGGAAAAAACTGTGAACTGTGAACCGACAACCGTGAACGGCTACTTTTTTTAACTCAAAACCGTGCCTGAACGAGGTTTTCGTTCTGGCACGACTTAGCCATATCGTCTCACAATGGTTTCAAATAAATAACGTACACTCATGCCTTTGCGAAGATATTCGATGAAGATTGTAGAAACAGGGTGCGGCAATAAACTCAGTAATCTATCAGTTCTGATAGCGCTCCTGTCATGTCGCCTCTTAATGGAAAGAACCTTTTTAATTGTTTCCTCATTGTTGGATGAAATCATGTCGGCCACCCCCCTTCCTGAAGCAAGGGCAAAAAAGATTCCTTCTCCTGTCAATCCGGACGCAAAGCCTCCCGCATCTCCAATGAGATAAGTATGATCAAAACAATGACCTCTATAATCCGTATTGATAGGATGAGCCATGAAAGGGGTATTTATGTATCAGCTCAATAAATAGGGGCAACCCCCAATATGTAAGAGTGATTGTGAATCTTAGCCATTCACTGCTTGAAACTTGAAATTGGAAATTAGAAATTTGGGAGAGATGAAACGAATTTACGAGTTGACAGACTTCAGCGTGAGCTCAGCCGAGCAGTACAAAAGCATGAAGGCTGAATTTCCAATTTCCAATTTCTAATTTCTAATTTCTAATTTCTAATTTCAATATTCAGTAAACGCTTACCGTGGATCGAGACCAACACTTTAAAAATGTAATCCCCCTATACACCTGAGCAGTTACCACTATCTCTTTCTATTTCACCATGATCTTTCCCTTCGGCTTCGATACCACCTCTCCAATTAGAGCCGCATCTTTTATGCCTTCATCGTGCATCCTTTTGAGCAAATCCCCGGCCTGCTGTGGGGGCAGGGAAAAGAGCAGCCCGCCTGCGGTCTGCGGATCGAAGAGGATG
>JAUWQS010000031.1 GCA_030610915.1 Pseudomonadota bacterium
GGAAATGCGGGATCTTTTTGAGAGTATTGGATATCCCCTGAGCGGACTGACGATAGCTCCTTTCGCAATTCAAAACCTGTTTAAAACCAACTGGATACATTCCATTGATAAGACCTTGTCAACACTTTATATAGGCAGAGACTGGTCTCGTATAGATATCTTTTCCAATGATAATCTTGTTATGACCAGAGGCATAAGGGCCGGAATAAACAGTATGATTCAGGAACTTATGGAGGGGTACAATGAAAGCGTGGGAATTACCCCGCCTCAAGGATATTCACATGAACAATCATCGAGAGTCACCGACGCCGCAGAGAACATTTACATGGATATGGAAGATGCGAGAAAATTGCTGTTCGGTCTAAGCCCGGATTCTCCATCCACTAAAGAAGTTAGAGCACGTTTTCGCCTTGAAGAAAATTCTATATTAGACAGGATTAACCCCGCCCTCGAGAGGCTGGTAAGACAGATAGAAAGGACCTTCCAATACTACACTCTGACACTCGGAAACGAAAGAATAAACTCAATATACATTTCCACCTCGATGAATATTTACATGCCTATAATCAATTATATCAGTAATCAGTTGGGAATTGAGAAATATATACTGGATCCTCTTCAACCTGAAAATCCATTTGTTGAAGGGATTACATCTGACATTTCTGTCTCTGACAGGACATCTTTTATGCCTGTTCTCGGTGTTGCCTTGTCGAATTCATCCCACACCCCTAATCTTATCTTCAGTTACAAGGATAAGGAAAGACAGGCAAAAACTTCCAAAATTAACCGCGCAATATTCTCGGCCCTATTGGTCGTCCTGATTGCTTGCACCGGCTTTATTTTATGGTTTGATCATCTTGCCGACCGGAAGAAGGCCATGATAACACAACTCGAGCAACAATTGAATCAGGGTATTCAAGTCGATGAAAAGGTTGTTTCACAAGTGGCTTCTAAAGTTGAGCAGGAACAGAACCGTTTAAGGGAATATAGTAAAAGGTACATGGGAATGGCGGCGATCAGTGAGTTAACTGTTCTTACACCTTCAAATATTCGTCTTCTTCACATAAACGCCGAAATGGGAATGGCCTCCTCGCCGGTGGGCAAGAACAGGGAGGCGGGCCTGACTATAGAAGGCGTTGTTTCAGAAGACGTTAAGTCACTCGAGGCCTCTCTGGTGGGGTATGTGCTTAAACTACAAGGCTCCCCGATGTTCAGCCAGGTAAAGATTAATACAAGTAACATACAACACTCTGGAAACGGGGATATGCTCCACTTTAAACTAAATGCCAGATTTGCCGGTAATATAACATGAGAGACATCATACCTGTCCGAAACATGGTTTATCTTGTGGTCTGCGTGGTGACCATTACCGTCTTTATCCTTTTAGTTGTCCATCCTTCACACAGGTCTTTAAGCAGGCTGGATAAGGAGAGCGCCGGGATCAAACAGAGCATAGATAAGCAAAAAAAACTTCTGCCCCTTTATTATCAACTAATTGAAAAGAGCAGGATGGCAGTTTCTTATAAGTTACCCCTCCCCGAAACGGAAAAACTACCTGAAGACAACATCGGTCTGATCCCCTCCATATTCAAAGAAATAGCGTCAAAATCCGGCGCGGACATTATCTCCGCGAATCCTGACTTGAGAACCCTTTCAGGCAAGGCAGGATCTTTATTGATCAACACAACCGCCAGAGGGGATCTCCCCTGTCTTCGCAATTTTCTTATCGAAATCGGGAAACTTCCCTATCTAAAAGGGATAGAGGAGTTACAAATTGAGCAGCAGGCCACAGATAAAGAACTTAAAATGAAAATATGGTTAGAAATGGAGTAGGCGTTCACTGTTCAAGGTTGGAGAGCGATGGATAAGTCAATTTTGGGGAATTTAACATTTTGGAGATATTGAGGCATGACAACCAGTTGTGAACTCTGAACCTCCGAACCCGTGAACAGTTACGATAGTTTTAAGGCACGACATGACAAAAAGAGAGAAAGCTATAGTTTTCGTAATGGCCCTGGCAATCATATATGGTGTGTATGAATTCTTTATAGCCCCGTCATTCAAGAAACCACAAACGACAGGGGTAAATAAAGAGGTGGTAACAGACGGTACAAATAAGTTAGCGGAAGATATCGCCAGGGTCTTAAAGAAAGATGATTCCGCCAGGGTTGATGCTTATATAGCTGCCCGTGCTGAAGAGGAGTGGACAACCGATCCTTTCAGGACGGGGGATTGTTCCTTAGGGGGCAAAAAGGCATCTTTCGAAAGTAGAGGAAAAAATGGGCTTGTCTACAGCGGCTATCTTGATATCGGAAAGAGGAGAATCGGCATTATCAACGGAACAGATTACCAGATTGGCGATGAATTGGAGATGGGAGGATACATGGTCAAAAGCATAACCCCCTCGAAGGTAATCATCGTAGATCGGAAAGGGAGCACGGAAATAGTCGTTCCATTTTTAGAAGAGTAGTCACAATCTATCGAATAAAACCGAATTTTATCCGGAGGATGGTTAATAAAGTGAATGATACAAGGGAAGGAATGATATCCTTTGCTGTTGCCGCTGCCCTGGTCATATTGATGATCTCCGGCTGTGCCGGTAAAAAAGAGATGGAAAAAGACCCTTTTTTTGAGGAGTGGAAAATTATAGCGGAAAAGTCCAGGGGCCAATCGCCGGCTGCAAGGGTGAAGTCTATCGAAATCCCTGCTGAACCGGGACTTAAAAAAGGAGAATCACCCCTTGCGGAGAGACCTCTCCCGACCGATAAGGTGAATCTCAAAATGCGCAATGCCGACATAAAAGTGGTGATCAGGGCGCTGGCACGGGCGGCGCGCCATAATATATTGATAAAATCGGACGTGGAAGGACAGATTAGCGTGGACTTCAAAGATGTTCCATGGGACAAGGCATTCCTCAGTATTCTGAGTTCCCAGGCACTGACATACGAATGGGACGGCAGCATTATAAGGATTGTCAACGCGAAAGACATGAAGGACAACCTGGAGTTGAAATCTCTCGAGGAGACGAAGAGAGAGAAAGCGCCCCTGATGACCATGGTAATCCCCATCAATTTCGCTGATACTGAAAAACTCGGTAAGAACATGACGGATTTCCTGACGAAAGACGAGAAAGGGAATCCCCGTGGATCGATCAAGATCAGTGAACACACAAATTCTCTCATCATACATTCGAGCAGGGAAGATCTGAAAAAGATTGTTGCCATGATCGAGAAGATCGACAGGCCAACCCCTCAGATCCTTATTGAAGCGAATATTGTCGAAACAACAAAGATCACGGCTCAAAATCTGGGTATTCAATGGGGTGGCATGTATGCCCCGCGCCTTGGAAATCACAATCTGTATGTGACACCTGGCGGCACAAGCGGCACAGGCTCCTCAGGCGGATTAAGTCCGGCGCAAGGTGGATATAATCCTCTTTATGGCAGTTCAGGTATCGGCGGTCATGGTTATGGCGTAAATTTCCCGGCAGCGGGAATGTCTGCAACGGGCGCTGGATCCCTGGGGCTGATGTTCGGGACTATTGGCGGCAACATTCTCGATATGCAATTGAACGCCCTTCAAAGTGACGGTAAGCTCAATATCCTTTCCCGTCCATCCATAACAACCCTTGATAATCAAAAGGCCGTTACCGAGAACGGCACAAAAGTTCCCTATGTAACTGTCGATGAGGACGGCAACAGAGAAGTCAGGTTCGAAGATGCCGTTCTGAGACTGGAAATCACACCTCATGTCATCGACGGTAAAAACATCAAAATGCAGATCCTCGTGGAGAAAAATGAAGTCGATGAAGTTGAATCCCACAAGGTGGATGGGAATCCCCGCATCATAAAAAAGAGGACTGAGACACAATTGATCGTACAGGATAATGAAACCATCGTAATTTCGGGGTTGAGTAAACAGAAAAAAACCGATTCTTCAACCGGTGTTCCGGGATTCAAGAATATCCCTCTGTTAGGATGGCTCTTTAAGTCAAAGGGGAAGAGTGAGGACATGGAAGAGGTGCTCATATTCATCACCCCGCACATTTTAAAAACTTTAGAAGAGAAGGCGGGCAAGGCGGAAGTATCTGAACAACAGGAAAAAGAAGGCCGGCATTCCCCGGAACAATCACCACATAGTGAAGTGATCCCCAACCGGTGAGAGAATGGAATACTTTAATATCTTGAATCTCAGTAAAGAACCCTTTTCCAATTCTCCGGGACCGGAGTTTTTCTATAGATCTCCGCAGCATGTCGAATGCCTTCAAAGTCTGGAGCTGGCCATACGCCTGCACCGCGGATTAAATGTCGTCATAGGTAACGTGGGCACGGGGAAAACCACCCTTTGCCGCCGGCTCATAGGTAAATTTGCCGGATGTGAAGATATTGAAACACATCTTCTCCTTGATCCTCATTTCGGCAACTCCATGGAGTTTTTGTCCGCAGTTGTCAGGATGTTTGGATTAGAAAACAAGACAGGCGCTTGTGAAACGGTGTGGCAACTGAAGGAGGACATAAAAAATCACCTCTTTGATCAAGGGGTTGGCCGGCAGAAGAGCGTGGTTTTGATCATCGATGAAGGGCAAAAAATCCCTGATTTTTGTCTCGAGGCATTAAGGGAGTTCCTCAATTACGAAACCAACGAACATAAGTTACTGCAAATTGTTATCTTTGCCCAGAAAGAGTTTGAAAAAACATTAAGGCAACATAGTAACTTCGCCGACCGGATTAACTTTTTTTACAACTTAAGGCCGCTGAACTTCAAAGATACAAGGCTAATGATAGAGTTCAGGATGGTCAAAGCAAGCAAAACAGGCAAAGTCACCGTGCGTTTCTCATACCCGGCGCTGTGGGCAATATACCGGGCTACAGGCGGTTATCCTCGAAAGATAGTGACACTCTGCCATCAGATACTCCTGGCACTGATTATTCAGAACCGGTCCAATGCGGGATGGTTTCTGGCTCGTTCATGTATTCGCAGAAACGCCCCTCACAGAGCAAGGATTCCGCCATTGGCAGGGGTCGCAGCGCTTTCCGTTTTACTGGTTATACTACTAATTGCCGGATTGGAGACTGATCAGTTTAAAAGACTGGGGTTTTCTAAAGAAGAGCTTCCGGCAGCCAAAGAATCGCCGGTCCTGTCCGATACGGTGCCTGAAGCCACAGTTTATGCGCAGCCCCCCTGTGTGCTGGGTCGGTTAGCCGTTAAAAAAGGTGAAACAGTATCGAAGATGATTGCGGATGTTTACGGTTCCTATGAACCGGAATATCTCCGGTTGGTCGAGAAAGCCAACCCGCATATAAAGGATCCGGATCATGTAGCCGCCGGAGATATAATAAACTTTCCGGCAGTCACAGTTAAATTGTCTCCCCCAATGTGGACATATCTGGTACAGATAGCGGAGAAGAAAGGGCTTGGCGAAGCTTATGAATTATTGGATAAGTATTCTGACAAGACACCTCCTTTGCGAGTGCTTCCTTACTGGACCAATCGTGAAGGTCTCAAATTTGCGATACTCCTGAAAGAAGATTTTATTGATGAGGAATCGGCCAGTATGGCAACCAGGGGGCTGATCCCCCTTATTTCCTCCAGTGCGAAAATTATCTCAAAGTGGGAAAAAGATACCGTTTTCTTTGGGAAATTATAAATAATGATGCCTTCGTAAACGGTCCACGCAATGTCATTCTGAGGAGCGGAGCGACGAAGAATCTCAATGATATCAGATTCTTCGCTATCCCCTTCGTTATACTCAGGGCTTCGGCTCACCAGAATGACAAAAGAGTGTTTTTCAGACTTTTTACGAGACTGTCAATAATAAGTGAAGATTAATTATGAGAGTGGTCAGAAAAAAATTGGGGGAACTCCTCACCGAGGCCGGATTGCTGACGGAAACCCAGCTAAAAAAGTCCTTGACCGATCATAAGAGGACCGGTCTCAGGCTGGGGCAGTTTCTGATTCAAGAGGGTCTGGTTGATGAAGATAAGCTTATCGATCTTCTCAGCAAGCAATTGAAGATCAATAAATACACCCCCGACAGGTACCCTGCGGATCCCGACTCAGTAGGATTGATATCCTTAGACATAGCCAAAAAAAATAAAGTGGCGCCGCTAAAGAAAAGGAGAAATCTCTTAACTGTAGCCATGTCCGATCCGATGGATATCAATGCCCTCGATACCATTGAGTTCATCACCAATATGGAGGTAGAACCTGTAGTCTGTTCCGAGCGGGAAATAGAACATCTAATCAATTTAACGTACGGTATGCAGGCCGGCCTTCTAAATGAACTGGAAAAGATCGGGGACATACAATTCGGCGTGGAAACAGGAGACTCTGATGTCACGGATACAGAAAATATTCAGCCAAGCTCACTCCATGACCTGGCCGAGGATCCTCCCGTCATTCGTCTGGTCAATTCGATTATTGTCCAGGCGGTTCGCGAAGGGGCAAGCGACATTCACATCAGCCCCGAAGCCAGTACCGTTCAGCTCCGGTTTCGGATAGACGGTAAGCTGAACGAGGTGCCGTCACCGCCAAAATCCATGATACTTCCTATCATTTCGAGGATAAAGATACTCGCAAATATGGATATCGCCATATCGAGAATCCCTCAGGATGGGCGGTTCACGGTAAAGATAGAAAAAAGGGAAATTAATGTAAGGGCATCTTCTCTTCCCACAATTTATGGGGAAAACCTGGTACTGCGTCTTCTTGACATGAGTTCCGGTGTTTACAGTCTTGATCGTCTCGGCATGTCTGTCGACGACAGGAAAAAGCTGAGATCCGTCATAACAAAACCTTATGGAATGATTCTCAGCACCGGTCCTACGGGAAGCGGCAAGAGCACCAGTTTATATTCCATAATTAAAGAGATCAATCAACCGGACATCAATATTATTACCCTCGAAGACCCCGTCGAGTACCGGGTGCCCAAAATACGCCAGATTCAACTCAACCGCAAGGCTGGTATGACATTCGCGAGCGGGCTGAGATCGATACTGCGCCAGGATCCTGACGTCATAATGGTGGGGGAAATCAGAGATGCTGAAACAGCAGGTATTGCGACTCAGGCAGCCCTGACAGGACATAAGATGCTGAGCACCGTTCATACCAATGACGCAGCAGGCGCCATAACGAGGCTACTGGATATGGGTGTGGAGCCATTTCTCGTCTCCTCGGTACTGCTGGTATCATTCGCCCAGCGTCTTGTGCGCACTGTATGCCCTTACTGTAAAGAACCGTACAGGCCACCCGAGGCCGCTCTCGCGGCATGGGAACTTGACAAAGTGGAGAATGCCAATTTTCAGCGGGGCAAGGGCTGTCCTCAATGCCTGCATAAAGGATACAGGGGACGAACCGCTATTTTTGAGATATTGATCAATGATGAGATGATCCAGGAAATGATATTGAAAGGAAGTTCCGCCCAGGAGATAACGCGGGCGGCTGAGGAAGCTGGAAGACTGCGGACGCTCAGGAACGATGCCGCAAGCAAAGTCATTCAAGGCATAACGACGCTTGAGGAAGCCGCATCGACGGTCATGGTATAAGTCGGTGGACAGTGGACAGTGGTGGGAAATGTCTAATATAAGATTTTATAAAGATTTATTAATATGGCAAAAGGCAGTGGATCTGGTGACTGATGTTTATAAAAATATAAAGAAATTTCCTTCTGATGAACGCTTCGTCCTTGGAGAGCAAATCAGAAGGGAGTGCTATTTCTGTGCCCTCCAATATTGCAGAAGGACAGGCTCGAAAACATACTGCAGAATTCAGACAATTTCTGTATATATCTTTGGGATCATTGGCAGAATTAGATACGCAGATTATCATTTCAGAAAAATTGGGGTATCTGAATGAAGAAGTTGTATCCTTATTTGGTAAAAAGATAACTGAGTTGAGGAAGATGATTTTCGGCGTGATAAGAAAGCTGGATAATAGAAACCGACCACCGAACATCGATAACTTACTGACCACTGATCACTGACCACTGATCACTGTTTTAGGAGCAGGAATGCCAAATTACTTGTACAAGGCAATTAATCAGAGTGGAAAAGATGTCTCCGGCGTTGTAAAGGCCGATTCCGTTGAGATGGCCGGAAGTATGTTAAGCGCCCAGGACTACATTCCTGTCAAAGTTGTGGAAGAGAGAGCCATGTCCACCGCGGGCTGGTGGAAAAGGATCGAAACCAAACTGAGTGCCGTCAGGGCTGAGGAATTGATTCTCTTTACAAAACAATTCAGGACCATGCTCATTGCCGGGTTGCCTATACTAAAGTTGTTAGAGATTCTGGAAAATCAAACGGAGAACAGGAAACTCAAAAACGCGATTTTGTCCATGGCCCTGGATATCAGGGAAGGACTTTCTCTTTACGATGCCTTTAGCAAGCATCAGGGTATATTTTCACCGTTGTATTGCAGTATGATCATAGCAGGAGAAAACAGCGGCACACTCCCGGAAGTGCTTGGACGGCTTGTCTATATCCTGGAGCATGAGCACAAAGTCAAATCCGACATCAAGGCGGCCATGCAATATCCGCTGATCGTTTTGGCGGCTCTCGGCGTGGCTTTTTTCGTTCTTCTTACCTTCGTTATTCCGAGATTTGTCGGGATATTTTCCCGCGCCGACATAGAACTTCCACTGCCCACCACCATATGTATATTAACATATAATTTTTTGAGTCATTACTGGTCTCTGATTATATGCGGCGTTGTCATCATCATCGCAGCCCTCGTGCACTACAAAAAAACTGAGGCGGGTAAACATCTGTGGGACAAATTGATCTTGGATACCCCTATAGTGGGCGCTATAGTTATCAAGTCGGTGATGTCACGATTTGCAAGTGTTTTCAGTATATTGCAGTCAAGCGGAGTCCCTGTTTTGAGTTCTCTCGGGATTCTAAGCGGCACAATCGGCAACCAGGCCATAGTCAGGCAGTTCGACCAAGTCAGGAATGGCGTGAAAGAAGGACAGGGTATCTCCGGCCCTCTGAAATCGGCAAAATACTTTACGCCAATGGTTGTGGATATGATTGCTATTGGAGAAGAATCTGGCAGTCTCGAAGAGATGCTTCGAGAGATATCCGTTCACTATGACGATGAAGTGGAATATGCCATAAGAGGGTTGTCTGCTATGATTGGTCCGATTCTGATAGTAGCTATCGCTCTTGTGGTAGGTTTTTTCGCACTGTCCATATTTCTTCCCATGTGGGACCTGACGAAAGTGGTCAGGAAAGGATTTTGACGGGGTATGAAAAAGAGGAAAACGAAAAAGCAAAGTCTATTTATATCGAATAAATTCACTCAATTTGCCAAAAAGTTGTCTGTGGATAAATCGAGATACAATTTGAGTCTCTATATCCTCATACCGTTCATCTTTTGCGGGATGTCGGTTTTAACCGGAATTATTGCCGTACAGTTTAGCAGATCATTTTATGTAAAGGGTATTGAACTGTCCTGGGAAGTTACATTAGGAGCTTTGGCAGTAATTGTGCTGGTCTTTTTTTGCGGTCTGCTGATAACACGGGTATTATTAAAACCGATGGAAAAGTTTGTAAAAGATACCGAAAAACTGCCGATTTTTACCAGATCCATGACTGAGGCAAAATCTTCGGGCGTCAATGAAATCGATCGATTCAATCTTGTATTCAAAGAGGTCACCAACCTTTTGGGCAAGGTGAAGGCGAAGGAACTTTTTCCTGAAATAATCGGTCAGAGCAAGGTCATACGGGGATTGTTCAGCCAGATTCTAAAGGTTGCTTCGACAGATTCTACCGTGCTTATCATGGGTGACAGCGGCACAGGAAAAGAGCTTGTCGCCACAAGTATTTATAATCACAGCCTTCGCAGGGACAAACCATTTGTAAAGCTCAGTTGTGTGGCGATTCCCGCAGGATTATTAGAGAGCGAGCTCTTTGGCCACGAAAAAGGGGCGTTTACAGGGGCTACAAGTCAAAAGCTGGGAAAGTTTGAATTAGCCAATGGAGGGACTATCCTGTTGGATGAAATCGGCGATATGCACCTGGAAGCACAGGCCAAGTTGCTTCGTGTGCTCCAGGAAAAAGAATTAGAACGTGTTGGGGGAACGCGCCCAATCAAGGTTGATGTGCGCTTCATCGCCGCCTCGAACAAAGACCTCCCTAAAATGGTGGAAGCCGGCAAGTTCAGGGAGGACCTTTATTACCGGCTTAATGCCTTCACACTGATATTGCCGCCGCTTAAGGAGCGAAGAGAAGATATCCCCCTGCTTATCGATCATTTTCTCGAAACAGCACCGAAGCCTGCCCGTATTTCTTCCGGAGCGCTGCAGATCTTCATGAACTACTCATGGCCTGGAAATGTGAGAGAACTCTGGAACACCGTCGAAAGAGCAGCATTGATGGCTGAAAACGGGATAATAGAACCTGCTAATCTTCCAGCAAATATTTTGACCTCCGGAATGGCATGGAGGGGTCATATTTCCGATAAAGATGTAGAATTACATGGGAATGCATCGATGGACGACCAATTAAAAAATCTGGAGAGGAATATGATCATGGAAGCCCTGGTCAGAGCGGGAGGGGTGCAAACGAGAGCATCCGAGCTGCTCGGCATCAAGGAAAGGAGCCTCTGGCACCGGATAAAAAAATATGAAATAGACGTGGCATCTCTGAAAGGGGCAAGATAATTCTCCAGTAACTACTCAGCCACAGATTCACACAGATGAACGCAGCTTAGGTTTAAATACAAAGAAATCACGTGACTATACAGGTAGGTAGGCTGAAGGCTGTTAGTCTATTAATTGTAAGGTTCTTGCAGAAATGGCTTCGCCCTTCGCGACAAGCTCAGGGTACGCTGGTCCCTGAGCTTGTCGAAGGGCGAAAACACGAAATAACTGCGTGGAGACAGGAAA
>JAUWQS010000107.1 GCA_030610915.1 Pseudomonadota bacterium
AGGAGGGTTTTTAGCAGATGATGATATACCTGAGATTAAAGAGATGGGAGTGACAGAGTTTTTCCCCAAAGGCACAACCTTTCAAGAACTGATCGACTGGGCAAAGGAGCATATTAAACCATCTTAAAGAGGATGTTATAAGATAAGTTCTGTATAAACACCATCACACCTGTGTGCTGCCACAGAACATAAAAATATCGCAACACTTTAGCCCTTTGAAAAGGAATTTTGACAGGATAAACAAGATTTTGTTTCAAGTGAACAAATAAGGATTTTGATGAGGATTTACAGGATAAGTTTTAAGGTTTTAATCCTGAATATCCTGTTTTAATCCTGTCAATTTTTTTCAAAGAGCTAATTTCAACATTCCTTGAACCCATGAACGGTTACCTTAACATCTCACCCAACTCGTCAAGCATGTTATCCCTGTGCGTCCCCGGCCAGAAGATGCTCTTGCACCGTGGACATATCTTGAAATCTTCATGGTTTCTTAAAACATAGTTAGGAACAATCTCTCCGATCTCGTCTCTTGAAATTCTTTTTAACGCTTCGTTGCATCTAAGGCATATTGTAAAAGTCCTGTCCGGATCAGGCGTTAGGAACAGTTTGCGCATGACGGCTCTTATCTGGTCATGAACCCGGTCACCTTGAATAATAACCATCTGACCTGAAAAGCTTCTGTTTTCCATATCTTTTTTTCTTGTCAGGACAATCCTTCCTTCTTTTTCGGCTTTTTTTAAAAAGTTTCTGTCGATATTCCCCCTGTAATAAGCGGTATCGTATCCAAGTATCCTCAGCCACTTTGCCAACTTGCCAAGTGTCGGATCTGTAAGAAATTTCATAACTGTTCACCGCAGAGATTCCAAAACAGCTCATAGCTGGTGGCTGCGAACTACGAGGCAGGTGGCATGGACAAACTTGTTTGTCCGTGCGTAACTACTCATACGAAACCCAACAAAAGCCTTTGAGCTTTTCCGGCTTGTCCGGTTAGGGTTCAGTCTCTGCCATCATTGGTAGATTTTTGCTTTCGCTAAGTTTCTTTTCCATTTCCGCTATCTTTTTATTTAACCTTTTCACAGCTCTTGCCAATTTGAACCTCACTACTACATCCATGAGTCCCGCAATAATTATCCCTGCAAAAAACGAAATAAATATCACGAGATAAGATTTTGCGGTCACATTTATGATCCCGTAATATTTAAGCGGTACCGGCGCCGTGTTCTCTAATGAAAATGTTACCACAAACACCACAATCAACATAATAACAACAGTGTAGATAAGCTTCATCCGTAACCTCCTATTATAGCCTTTCAAAAAATGGCCTCAACACATCCCGCGTTTTTCTAACATCCTCCGGGATAACCCTTGTTTCCCCCAAAACAGTCATGAAGTTTGTATCACCGCTCCACCTTGGAACAACGTGCACATGAAGATGATCATCAACTCCGGCGCCTGCAGCTTTCCCAAGATTAGCGCCTATGTTAAACCCCTCGGGGTTCATCGCTTCTTTCAAGACCCTGACAGAGATACTTAACATATCGAATACTTCCATTTTTTCATTTGGAGTCAGTTCATCAAGATTACTGACATGCGTTACGGGAACAATCAATAGGTGTCCCGCAGTATAAGGATATCTATTCATTATAACGAAAGAATATTCCCTTTCGTACAGGACAAGATCGTCGTCTCTGACGGAACTCTTGCAAAAAACACAACCCTTCTGTTTCTCACCCTTTAGATATTCCATCCTCCAGGGGGCAAATAAACTTTTCATTTTATCATATCCTTCACCGCGGAGATCCGCTGTGAACGCTTACTTATTTTGCGAGGTACCCACCATCATCTACCAGAATGTGGCCGGTCATATAGGCCGATGCATCGGATGCGAGAAAGACCGCAACCCCTTTTATATCATCGATATCTCCTGGTCTACGCAAGGGAATAGAATTGATCATATCATCATAGGCATCTTTAAACTCAGGTGTTTCAATAAAGGCCATTATATCTGTCCTGAAAAACCCGGGAGCAATAGCATTTACTCTGATATTATAAGGCGCTAATTTTACGGCGAGATTCATCGTCAAAACGTTAATTGCCGCTTTAGTCGAGTTGTAAGCAACGGCCGGTGTATTTTCGTCCCATCCTCTGAATCCCATAATTGACGAGATGTTTATAATATTTCCACCACCTTGTTCCTTCATGATATTGGCAATCTTCTGGGTAAGAATCCAGACTCCTCTCACATTGACGTTGAAAAGATAATCCCACTTTTCGAGGGGATACTTCAGAACAGGCGTTCCCCACGTTACGCCGGTATTGTTTACCAGGATATCTATGCGGGGAAACTTTTCCGCCACCACATTTACCATGTTTTCAATCTCATCTTCTTTGGACATATCACATCTGACAGGAAACACCTTCACATCAAATGCCTCTTCCATCTCGCGGGCGGTGGTTTCAAGATTTTCCATCTGCCGTGACGCAATTATCAGGTCCGCTCCCGCTTCTGCGAATCCTGTGGCAATAAACTTTCCAATGCCCCTTCCTCCACCGGTAATCAACGCAACTTTACCATCAAGCCTAAACATATCGTGCAGCTTCACAACAACCTCCTTAGAAATTTTAATATTTAAATGTATCAGCTCAATAAATTGGGGATTACATTTTTAAAGTGTTGGTCTCGATCCACGGTAAGCGTTTACTGAATATTGAAATTAGAAAATAGAAATTGGAAACTCGGACTTCATGCTTTTGTACGACTCGACTGGGCTCACGCCGAAGCCTGTCAACTCGCAAATTCGTTCCATCTCTCCCAAATTTCTAATTTCCAATTTCAAGCCGTGAATGGCTAAGATTCACAATCACTTTTACATACCGGAGTTTGCCCCTATTTATTGAGCTATTACGTTTAAATTGTAGAATATCTCTTTACTTGAATAATAACAATCACTTGACCGCTCGACCACTTGAAGAGGTCTGAAGATCGTGCCTTCTATGGCATGTCCTCATCCGGATATTCAGGGTGGCGGCATATAATAACTCTTCCGTCCGGCATGACCTCAACAAATCTGTCATCGAGCCTGCTCATCTTTGTGAGAATTGCAGGAATCTCCTTTTTGTATGTGGACAGGATTACGTCACCAACCGTTCTATACTCACTGAGTTCCACAAGAGTCATAACCGTCGGCAGGACCATATCAACTCTCTCCTCCTCGTATTCATGGATGGCATCTTGAGGAGAAATCCACACATGCTTGATCAATTCGACTCCATCGTGCATAACCACCTGATTTTCCGGCATCTCTGTTATGAAGAATCTTACGTCATAACGAAGGGGCAGCAGTTCCGGCGTTATCCAGTGGGAAAAATAGTGGAGGCGATCGGCTGCCAGCGTAAGCCCCTCTTCTTTAAGTACATCTTTCAGCTTAATCTTTCCCTCGTAAAGTGACCGACGGTAGGCGCTGAATTTCTCTCTCCGCTCTTCCGAGTTCAGAGAGATCAACGACCCGTCCTTTTCATAAGCCAGAAACAGACCAACTTCCTCAAATGTTTCCCGAATACCGGCCACCCATGCACCCAACGCCTTCTCGGAAGGAAAAGCATCTTTGAGCAAACGCTGCGCCTTCTTATTATCAATCCCTGTGCAGAAGCTTTCTATTTCTGAGGAATAGTCGTCTTCATCCAGACGACCACCCGGGTAGACATAGTAACCCGGCACAAATTTGCTTTTGGGATGTCTCAAAACCATCAGCACTTCAATCCCATCTTCAGAGTGGCAAGATTTCCTAATAGGCACCACAGTAGCTGCATCCCTGGGTTTTACTACCATTTATAGCTCCCAAATTATTAGTAACGTTCAAAAGTTGACACAGTCATAAAAAGTCGAAATATGCACAATTTCGTCATTCCCGTAAAAACGGGAATCCAGTCTTTTCAATTAGTTAGCCTTCTATGGATTCCCGCCTGCGCGGGAATGACAGACTTTTTACGAATGCATCAAAGTTGACGGTTTCGTAAAAAGCTCCGCTATGCCGACCTGTCTGCGTGCTGGTACGCACAGGCAGGCACGTCGGCATTATTTACGAGAAAATTCCGGGAAATTATTTCGATCCTATCTCTAACATTCTGTCCACTGCCGCCTTAGCCTTAAGGCGGATCTCCTCGGGAACCTTCACCCGGGGAGCCATCTCTTCCAGCGACCAGAGAATCTTCTCCAGGGTGATCAGTTTCATGTGGGGGCATATAGCCTGCTCCGTGGCAGGAATAAATCTCTTGTTGGGAGCCTCTTTTCTCAACCTGTGAATCATCCCGATCTCCGTGCCTATAATCACATCTTTAACTCGACTCTCCCTCGCGTGTCTTACCATACCTCCCGTGCTCAGCGCCTCATCGGCAATAGCGATCACGTCGGCTCTGCATTCGGGATGAACCACCACCTCTGCCATGGGATATTCCTCTTTCGCCCTCAGGATATGTTGAGGTAGAATCCTCACATGGGTGGGACAAAATCCAGGCCAGAATATAATCTTCTTATTTGTCTTGGTGAAAACATAATGACCAAGGTGGCGGTCGGGAACAAAAAGTATTTCCTCCGCGCCCAGTTTTTCTACGACCTTGACCGCGTTGGCGGAGGTGCAGCAGATATCGCTTTCTGCTTTCACCTCAGCTGTGGTGTTGACGTAGCTCACTACCTTAGCCCGCGGATGATCACTCTTCTTTTTCTTTAACTCCCGGGCGGTAGCCATATCAGCCATGGGACAACCCGCTTTCATATCCGGAAGCAGCACTATCTTATCCGGGGAGAGAATAAAGGCCGTCTCGGCCATAAAGTGAACACCACAGAAAACGATAACATCAGCATCCGTCTTTGCCGCATTCCGGCTCAGTTCAAGAGAATCGCCCACAAAGTCGGCAATGTCCTGCACTTCGCCTAACTCGTAGTTATGAGCCAGGATAACGGCATTGCGTTTCTCTTTCAATTTAATTATTTTATCAATCAATTTTTCGTTATCCATATCAAACCTCGCAAACATTATCTCATCTCCTGCCCTGACTGTCCCGCATCCCAATACCCCGGCAAATATTTGTAACCGTTCACGGTTGTCGGTTCACAGTTCACAGTTTTTTCCAACCGTGAACCGATAACTGTAAACCGTGAACGGTTACTAATTTACTCTATAACAATGAGTGTATATGTTCATCTGAGAACCCCTTGCTGAACCGATGAGTGTGACATTCAACCGCTCTGCCAATCCTGCCGCCAGGTCTGTAGGAACCGATCGGGCGGCGATTACGGATATCTTCTGCCTGGCTACCTTGATAAGTATTTCCGAAGAAACCCTACCTGTGGTAAGCAGGACCTTTTCTTCAGTTGATACTCCCTTCAAAAAACATTCCCCCATGATCTTGTCTATCGCATTGTGCCTGCCGATATCTTCGACAAATATCTCTATCTTCTCCCGGCTGCAAAGGGCGGCAGAATGAACCCCATGGGTATCTTTATATAAACCGGACATCCCGAGAAATTCTTTCATCATGGAAAAAATCTTTTCCTTTGAGATTATAACACCGGATTTTAACGGAGTACAATCCCTGCTGCCGGCTGCTCTGTAAAAGGAGATACCCCCCGCACATCCCGTGCCGATCACCCTCCTTGAGGTTTCGCCTTCATTCAACAGATCGTCTTCATTTAGCTCAACACTGATATACCACACCTTTTCATTCAGGGTAATACCCTTTATCTCAGTATCCTTCTTTATCAATCCCTCTGAGAGGAGAAAACCGATCGCAAGATATTCCAGTCTGGCGGGAGTGCACTGCAAGGTCACAAGCTCCTTGCCATTTACGATTACAGTCAAAGGCACCTCACACACTAAGCGGTCCGTTATTTTCACCTCTTCGTCGGACTTGACCTGCGTTATCTCAACCTTATGTGTTAGATTCATGAATCAATACTCCTTATCTCCATCAACCGCCGGAGGGCCAGAACTTTCTGTTTTTCCGTCCCTGCAGTTTATTGTTTCACTTCAATTAAGCACCGATTTTCGCGGAAGTATAACCGTCACAAGATATAAGAAAATGTGTGGTCAACAAATCTCTCTAAGGTAAGTCTGAGCTTGGTTCATCCGAATCAGGAGAAGGTTCATCAGTTGAGACAAAATCTTATATTCTAAG
>JAUWQS010000246.1 GCA_030610915.1 Pseudomonadota bacterium
GTTTAACAACACATGGGAAGCCTATCTCTTCTTCTATTCTCTCAAGGGCGCCGTTCTTCTCCAGATTGTCCCATTGCTCTCTGATTATCTGAATTGTTTCGGGCACGTCGATGCCATTCATGCGGAGAATATTTCTTGAAGTATATTTATCAGCGCCAAGAGCGGAGCCAAGCACGCCGGACCCGGTATAAGGAATCCTCAAAAGCTCTAAAAGTCCCTGCACACACCCATCCTCTCCATACTTCCCGTGAAGGCACAGATATACAAAGTCCACACGTCTTTTCAATTCTTCATAAGGAATATGCGCCGCCTCCTGCTCCAGATCCATTTCAACATCCATGGTACTGTTTCGCATTAACAACCTTACCGGAATTTCCCAGAAATTAGCCTGACTATCCATAAAAACAGGAATCGGATCATACTTCTTACGGCTGATCTTGTTATAAATATTCCGGCCGCTCTCGAGAGAAACCTCCTTTTCAGAAGACATTCCTCCTATTATGATCCCGACTTTTAATTTCTCAGCATTCCCTGTTTCCATTTTTCTCCTCAATCCGTCAATCGGGCAACCATGATGATATATATGTACGCCTTGTTTAGGCTGAAGACTGAAGGCTGTTAGCACCTAATATTCTTCAGGCCTGCTACCTTCAGCCCATAGCCTGAGAAGTTATACATGAACTTATGAGGTGAGATCCCGGCTGAACTCAGCCGAAGGTAATTCCCCTTACGTGAACCTTATTAATAAATTATCTGGGTTATTAGCATAAGCTCTATCTGAAGGCAAGGGTGGTGTGACCCCCCAAATCCACCGCCTAAAAAAGATATGGATATTTTGGCTGTTGGAGTTGGTATTTTTTTCAAAAATTCCAGAAAAAACTCCGGATATTACTGTAACCTTTTGAAATCACTACTGATTAGCCATTTTCAAGCGCACCACTCCCTCGATAAACGATTTTACTTCCTTATCTCTTGCTTTTTTTAGCCTACCCAGTGGGAACAGGCTGAAGCATCGCAATCTTCTTGCGGGCATTGATCAATAACTCCATTGTCGGGTTGTTTTTTGTTAACCTGATTATCAAACCGCGGGAACGTGTTACCACACGCCCAGGAAGATTAATAAAAGAAAACCTGACTGCTTTCATTCTTTTTGATATCCAGGAAGCTCCCATCGCCAGTTTCTTCATTATTGCATTCAGATTAAACGCTAATATCACGATCCACCTGTCGGCATAATGGAGCTTTTTACGAAACTGTCAACTGTTACAAATTTCCTAATATTTCCATCTGTTTTTTGGTGAGGTCTGCAATGCCTTTTGTGGCAAGATCCGTCATTTCATCCAGCAAACTCCGGCTAAATGGAAGACCCTCGGCGGTTCCCTGCACCTCTATTATATGACCCGTTCCCGTCATAACAAAGTTCATATCCACCTGTGCCCTGGAGTCTTCTTCATATTCCAGATCGAGCAGCACCCTGTCATCAACAACACCCACGCTCACTGCGGAAACAAAATCCCTTACAGGTATTCTTTCCACCATTCCTTCCTTCTGCCATTTACGAAATGCATCAATCAAAGCGATAAAACCACCTGTAATTGACACCGTCCTTGTCCCGCCGTCAGCCTGAATGACATCACAATCAATATATATTGTCTTTTCACCCAAAGAATCCAGATCGGTAACCGCTCTTAAGGATCGTCCGATCAATCTCTGAATCTCGTGAGTCCGCCCGCCTACCCTCCCCCTTGTAGATTCTCTGGGGCTCCTGGTATGTGTGGACATCGGGAGCATGGAATACTCGGCAGTCAACCAGCCTTTCCCTGAATTCTTCAGAAATTTTGGCACCCTGTCTTCAATTGTAGCGGTGCATATAACCCTGGTATTCCCAAATTCGATCAGAACAGAGCCCCCCGGATACCTCAAAAAGTCTCTCGTTACTTTTACTTCCCGGATTTTATTCCAACTTCTTCCATTTCTCCTCACTGCTATTTCTCCTGAATAATGTTATAATATGAGTTTGTTCACTATGTCACTCCGAGTCCATTCGCTTTGCTCAGGATAAACTTAGGGAAGAATCTCTTTGCCGGGTTGCAATATTCCGGCTACGAAATGAGATTCTTCCATGCAACTTCAAATTCGACTCCTGGAATTGACATCATAATATCAACCCGCAAGGGTGGCCTTCCCATCTGATAGAAGTAATCCTTCTGAGTGAAGTCATTTGCGGTAAGGTTTGCCAGTGGTGCACCAAATTCCTTCAATGCAACATACACCGAGTTTGCATTCTCAGGATCGGTTGCTATCCACAAGTCAATATCTCTCGTGTATCGTGGCTCGCTGTACTTCATTACCGCGTAGCCACCCACAACAAGATAACGGATATCATGCTTTTCGAAAAGATTCAGCAGTTCTCTGAAGTCGGAACTCGTTAGCATCTTTACCTCGAATCAAGAAATAGTCATGTAGTATATCCGATACTGCCTCAAAGATGGCACGATCGCCTCGAGATTGCCAGAAGCGGATATCAAATGAACGTCTGTTATCTGTGATACGCTGATAATTTTCCTCCATTGTTCTCATTTTTTCTCCTGCCGAGTAGAGTAGAACCTCGGTGCAATTGATTTTAAACAACAATCAACTTTCCCTTAGTCCCCTCGTCAAACAGTAAGTCGGGTTTCCCCCGTTACTGCTTTCCGATGACCTTCCCCATAAGCTTATCAGTAACCGTTGTCGTTGATGCACAGTGATTAACCAAATTGGTATAATCCCAATCGAACAGGTAAATTATTCAGGACTCTCTTACTGCCCCTCGTTTGATCACTATACTTCCGCTTCAGAAATATTCGAAGACGTTCACGAACAAAGAACTCCGAATCTCTTATCCAGCGACTGTTTCGTTGCATGGGACAGTTTAGACTGTAAGTCAGAAACCTTATTACGCACCTTAATAGCTCCTTGAGCACTTGTGCCTTCTTACTGTTACCAGATGGAAATGCAACTCACATATAATCCAACAGTAATTCGGGACAGTTCAATTTCTTTGCCCGATCATCGCACCGTTCCCCGACGATTCACGGCTGGGTTTTGGTCAGCGGGGTCCCCGTAAACCCGCTCATTATCCTTACCACTTGATTTATACGCTGTTTCACATTTCAACTTACATTCCAAACACGGTCGAAGTATGGCCCCACGCTCAAGCGGTGTCCTGAGCTTGCCGAAGGAAAGAGTTATGTTGTCTCTTCCGTCATCACTTCAAGGTAACGAAGACTTCCCTACGCCCATCACAAACTTCTTGCCGGTTTTTCATCCGACTTGAAGCCGCTTACCGCAGTGAGAGTCCTGCGGAGACGCTGGGATCTCAGGTATTACATCTCATTTTCTTTCACCACATGCCACCGGCCTTACTCCGGGTCTCTTGCAGGTGCTTATACCCTTTCCTTCCCTGCAAGCATTGGCCTTCTCCATAATCGTAGAAGATCGGCAAGTATCCAGATCAATCGATCTGGTTTATCCCTCAACCGGACTCTCCCAGTTACATCTGTCCGGCGTGAGCTCACGAAGCTGCACCGTTCGCTTTATGCTGCGGCCTGCGGTTTTGGCAAGCATCCCTGACTGGGTAAAACCCGCATTGCGAGCCGTCTCGACACCTTGTCGGGGCAAGTTCAGCCTGTGTGTTACCACACAGACCCGCCCTCAGCCTACATGTCTAAAAGGGCAAATGACATGATAACCTCCTTTCAGGTTATTAGATAATGAGGTTCGTACCTCGTAC
>JAUWQS010000167.1 GCA_030610915.1 Pseudomonadota bacterium
TCCGGTTTTTGTTCAGAAGACTGCGCGTTCTGCGCTCAATCGGCGCATCACAAAGCAAAAATTGATACTTACTCATTGTTGAGCGAGGAGGACCTTGTAAATAAAGCCATCCGTATGTGGGAGGCGGGCGCCTCCAAATACTCCATGGTAACCAGCGGATACATGGTCACAGATGAAGAAATCGAGACAATCGCCAGGGCAGCGGCAACCATAAAAAAGGAAACAGGTCTTGCAATTTGCGCATCGCTGGGGATGCTGACTGAACCGGTGATGGCGCGTAAGCTAAAAGATAGTGGAATTACAACATATCACCATAATCTGGAAACAGCGCTGAGTTACTTTGATCATATCTGCACAACGCATGACTATGAGGAAGATGTGCAGACTGTCAGGTTTGCCGGAGCATCCGGTCTCAAGGTCTGTTCCGGAGGTATTTTAGGATTGGGTGAGACGTGGGAGCAACGCATCGAGCTGGCCTTTACCCTCAAAGATCTGAACGTTGATATAATACCGATCAATTTTCTCAATCCGATCCCCGGCACCGGATTGGAAGGTATGCCTTTGCTGTCACCTGTGGAGGCATTGAAATGTATAGCCCTCTTCAGATTCATAAACCCTGAAAAAGACATCACAGTATGCGGAGGCAGGGAGACAACTCTTCGTGATTATCAATCATGGGTATTTACGGCGGGTGCGAACGGATTGATGATAGGAGATTACCTTACCACAAAGGGGAGAAATGCCGGGATGGATATAGATATGATAAGGAATGGCCGCTTACTGGTTACTGGTTCAGGGTTCACGGTTCACGGTTCACGGGTTAAGAAACGATCAACCTTGAACCCTGAACTCTGAACCCTTGAACCTCCGGCTTGTCCGGATTAAGGAGATGAGGCTTATCAAAAATGAAAACAATGGATGAAAGAAACAGACAGTTAGAAATAGATGACAAAAAATACCTCTGGTACCCATTTACCCAGATGCAGGACTATATGCGAGAAAGACCGCTCATAATTGAGGAGGGCGACGGATGCCTCTTGAAAGATATTTACGGCAATGAATACATAGACGGAGTTTCTTCTCTCTGGGCCAACGTCCACGGGCACAGGAAAGAGAAGCTGGATATTGCCGTAAGAAAACAACTAAGCAAGATAGCTCATTCCACCCTGTTAGGACTCTCTAATATCCCCGCCATCGAATGTGCCAAAAAACTGATAGAGATTGCGCCGGATGGACTGACCAGAGTCTTTTATTCGGACAGTGGTTCCACTGCCGTCGAGATAGCTCTCAAGATCGCCTTTCAGTATCATCAGCAGGCAGATGCAGGTGATCCGAATAAGACTAAATTTATCTCACTCACGAATGCATACCACGGAGACACCATAGGTTCCGTGAGTGTGGGGGGAATTGATCTCTTTCACGCCACGTATAAATCTCTCCTCTTTCACTCCATTAAAGCACAGTCACCCTATTGTTATCGATGTCCCTTTGGGAAGTCGTATCCAATGTGTAAATTTGAATGTCTAACGGAGATGGAGGAGATAATAAAAACCAATTCTCGTGAGGCTGCAGCCCTGGTGATTGAACCTATTGTCCAGGGGGCGGCCGGTATCCTGGTACAACCTCCGGGCTACCTGAAGAAGGTTAGAGAGCTTTGCACAAGATACAATGTCATCATGATAGCCGATGAAGTGGCGGTAGGATTTGGAAAGACCGGCAGGATGTTTGCGTGCGAACATGAAGGAGTGACTCCCGATATAATGGCCATAGCCAAAGGCATTTCAGGCGGTTATCTGCCTCTGGCGGCAACATTGACTCGTGAAGAGATTTATGAAGGGTTTCTCGGTGAGGAGGAGGAATTAAAGACCTTCTTTCATGGACATACCTATACGGGGAATCCACTGGCCTGCGCAGTCTCCCTGGCCAATATGGAGGTCTTTGAAGAAGAGCACACATTGGAAAACCTGCAAGAGAAGATTGAATGCCTCAAGGCGAGGCTCCAATCTTGCGCAGCCCTTTCCCATGTGGGGGAGGTGCGGCAACGGGGATTTATGGTCGGTATCGAGCTTGTAGCAGATAAAACAACAAAAGAACCTTATCTCCCGGAAGAGAGGATAGGCCACAGGGTAATTATGGAGGCGCGAAAGCACGGGGTTATAATACGTCCCCTTTCTGATGTGATCGTCCTGATGCCCCCTCTTGGCATCTCAATCGATGAACTAAAGAGGCTTTGCGATGCCGCATACAACTCGATCAGGGCAATTACGGAGGCGTAACCGTTCACCGCAAAGGCGCAAAGAGCGCAAAGTTTTAAATATAAAAATAAAAAAACCTCTCTTTTTTGTCCTTTTACGCTTTTCTTTGCGTTCTTCGCGTCTCTGCGGTGAACGCTTATCAGAGAGGAAACCGGCAGTATGAATCGTGGAAAAGTTGCTGAAGAGGATGGAAACAGATATAAGGGGACTTTCTATTTTGATCCGGCCGACAGGATCTATGACGATCACTTTCCAGGGAATCCCGTGGTCCCGGGCAGTTTGATAGTTCATGCATTTGTGGAAGCGGGAAGAAAAATGGGCATTGCTCCCGGTCGCTTCACCATAGAAAACTTCAAGTTTCGAGAATTTGTCCCTCCTGGCGATTACACCTTCAGCATGGAGCTGCTGCCGGATCGATTGAGATGCCGGCTTTACCAGGGAGACAGAACGCTGACCACAGGAATTTTAAAAATCTGATTTTATACAAAAAGATGGAACTACATTTTTCAGGCAGGCGCACCCTGATCTTAGGCGGCAGTTGCGACCTTGCCATAATCCTTGCTGAATATCTGATCAAGGCAGCCCTTCTCCCAATTCTGACCTATAGGGATGAGAGAGGACAAAGACATATATCTGAAAAATTGCGGTCCCTTACTGGGAAGCACAACTCCTTTTATCTCAACTTCGGCGATCGTGATTCCCTTGATTCTCTCTTTGAGCAGATCGATGATGATATTGATTTTTTGGTGGACTTCGCGCAGGGAGATTTTGAGAGCTATGTGGCATCTGCCGATGAAGACAGCGCCCATCGCTATTTTGCTGAAAATATATCTTTTCGCGCACAAATTATAAAAAGGGCATCAAGGGCAATGCTGAAAAAGAAGAAGGGGCGTCTTATCTTTGTCTCGTCATCGGCAGCAGTCAGGCCCAACCCCGGTCAGGGTTTTTACGCGGCTGCCAAGCTGGCATCCGAGGCCCTTTACAGAAGTCTGGGACTGGAATTGAGTGAGCGTGGAATTACCACAGTGACACTGCGCCCCGGTTATATTGATTCCGGGCGGGGAGAAAGGTACATGCAAATTAGAGAAAAAGAAGGTCTCAAGATGATGCCGACAAAAAGGATTCTTACCGGATCCGAAGTGGCAGAGACCATCCTTTTTCTTCTTTCTGACAGCGCTTCCGGCTTTAACGCCACGGAAATCTGCATGGATGGCGGGCTGACTGCGGGCAAATAAAAGGCAAAATGAACATCGAACATCGAACATCCAACGTCCAACATCGAATGTTGAATGGGAGTAACTACTCAGCCACAGATTTCCACAGATGAACGCAGATAGGTTTAAATACCAAGAAATCATGTGACCACATGAGTAGTTACGAATGGGAAAAGATGAGGAGAAGTTTGTAGGGTGGATTAAGCGAAGCGAATCCACCGAAAGCTCTTTGTGGCTACGCTGGCACAACAAAAAACAATTGGGAGAGATGAAACGAGTTAACAGTACCAAAGCATGAAGGCCAAATTTCCAATTTCTGTGAACGCTTACGTTTTTTTATTCGACGTTCGACGTTCGACGTTCGACGTTCGATGTTGGACGTTCATCACTGTTTTATAGGGACTACCAATCTGCAATAAGTTGATTTTCACCACCCCTGCTCTATTATGCCTTATGCCCCATGCCCTTCACACCTCTTGCCAGCGATCTGTCTATCAGCGCCTTATTATAGGCGGCAAATATATCCCTTCTTGAGAGTATTCCCACAATCTTTCTTGGGTTATCTTCTTCAACCACCGGCAGCTGCTCTATATTCTTGAACCCTATCTTCTCCAGAGCGCTGCTCAGTTTTTCATTTTTTGTAACAGTAATGACATCAGTAGTCGAAAGCTCTTTTGCCACTACAAGATGTCCCAATTCCTCTTCAAAGAGAAACTCTTTGAAATCTTGAAAGGTTACTATGCCGGCTAATAAGCCGTTGCCGTCAACCACTGGAAAGCTCGAATGTTTGCTTGAAACGGTAAATTTCAGCAGCTCTTTTAGAGGCATATTTTCAGATACTGTTTCTACTTCACTTATCATCGCCTCTTTCACAGAAATGGCGCTCAGGATATCAGCCTCTTTTTTCCGGTGAACATCGATGCCACGCCGCACCAGTCGAAGAGTATAAATAGACTCCCTGCTAAAAGCACGCGCAAGAAAAGTGCTGACAGCAACGGCAACCATTAAAGGAAGAACGAGCTCATAGTCTCTGGTCATTTCAAACAGGAGGGCAACCGATGTGATTGGTCCCCGCACCGCTACAGCAAAGAATGCTCCCATTCCTACCAGAGCATAGGCTCCCGAAACTTCAGCCACTGAGGGGGCTGTGATTGCTGGAAATAGCATATGGATCATTATTCCAAAAGCCCCGCCTAACATTGAACCGATAAAGAGTGAGGGCGCAAACACCCCTCCACTTCCTCCACTGCCGATAGTGACCGAGGCAGCAATCATCTTCAGAAGCATCATTGTAAGGAGGGTGGCAAGACCTATCTCGCCGGCCAGAACTTTATCAATTCCTCCCCGTTCTATGAATGTCCCGCCCATTCCATAACATCCTCCATAGCCCACTCCCATGATATCGAAATAATATAACCCTATAAGGCCAATGAGAATTCCACCAAGGACCGGCTTAAAATATTCGGGAATCTTCAAGGCACCAAAGAAGTCTTCAACTTTATAGAAAAAACGAATAAAAGCAAG
>JAUWQS010000142.1 GCA_030610915.1 Pseudomonadota bacterium
GATTTCGATTAATCTGGATATAACCATGGAGGGAAGCATACCGGCGCAGGCTGCCTGCTCAAAAAAGAAAGATGAGGGCGCCATGCCGGATGAGGAATTGGGATCTGTGATCAGCACTCTGCCGTCTTTCAAGAAAAAACCATCTATCCGGCCGTACGATCTGAACCCGAGCGCCTTAAATGCCCGAGCGGCTTCCTCCTTGATATGTTCCGCTACATCGGCCGGAATGTTCTTCGGCGGTGTAAACTTCCTGCATCTACCGGGCATGTACTTGTCATCATATGTATAAAACTCGCTCTGGGGATGGATTTCCGTCAACGCTAACGGCAAAGGTTCCCCATCCTCTTCGAGGATAATACACGAAAATTCCGTGCCGTCAAGATACTCCTCTACCAGGACGGTGGTATCCCATTTAAGGGCTTCGGCAATTGCCTGGTCAAGGAAACCGGGATCCTTTACTATTGTTACTCCTGTGCTCGATCCCTCCCTTGTCGGCTTTGTAACGAAGGGAAAGTCAAAAAAGTTAATCAACCTTCTCTCTGTATTATCCCTGTTTTCCCTCCATTCTCCCTCCTGGATTATCGTACTCTCGGGCACACCGATACCGGAAGCTTTAAGGATTTTCTGCTGAATGTGCTTGTCCATACCAAGAGCCGAGGCCAGTACACCCGGTCCTGTGTACGGTATTCTGAGCAGTTCCAGCAGCCCTTGAATGCATCCATCATCTCCATACTTGCCATGCAGAGAGATAAAGGCAAAATCTATCTCATCCTTCAATCCTTCATAGGATATCCTTTTTGCCTCCTTACAGAGATGTTCCTCAATATCTACAGTTGTGTTCTGAGATACAAGCTGCCACGGAAGTATCCATAACGCCCCTTCAACATCCATAAATACCGGTATTCCTTTATATCTCTCCCTGTCAAGATTATCATAGACATTCCTTCCGCTGTTAAGTGACACCTCCTTCTCTGAAGACATGCCACCCAATATAATACCTACTCTCATCTTCTCCATATGTTACAACCTATCTGTGTCAGTGTTCAGTGTTCAGGGGTCAGTGTTCAGTGTTCAGATCTTTGAACCCTTTCATCTCTCCCAAATTTCTACTTTCCAATTTCAAGTTTCAAGCGGTGCATGGCAAACCTATAGGTAAATGCCGCAAGGACAACTCCAAGAGAATCAAACATAACATCATACACCGTCGCAAATCTTCCAGGGACAAAAGATTGGTGCCACTCATCGCCTATACCATAAAATATACCAACAAAGATGGTAAGAAGAACTGCGTGCCGGGAAAGTACAGTCACCGGTGAATCAACAAATGCCCTCATTACGAGATATCCAAAGACATAATATTCAATCAGATGAATAATCTTATCAAAACCAAAAAACCCGGGGATTACTTCCGGATAATGAGAAATTGAGGAAAGCAGAAATATAATGCCGGCATAGAGGAAAGGAGGAAGTATGTAAAAGAGATATCGTTTTGTTTTTAAATTCACTAAAATAAAATAATCCTTTCAAAAGATTTAACCGTTCACCACGGAAAACGCATGGATGATAAAACAGTAATAGTTCAATAAATAGGGGAATTACATTTGAACTCGCTCCGCTTAATCCACCCTACAAGCTAATAGCCAACAGCCTATCAGTTCCGCACGGACAAACAAGTTTGTCCATGCCACCCGCCATGAGCTGTTTTGTCGTCTCTGCGCTCTCTGCGAGCTCTGCGGTGAAGGCTTGGCTTACCGGCAACTCGCAGGCGCTTTCTCATCCCAGATAAAGATGACCCCGCTGTTTGGGAATATCCATTCGTCATAGCCGGTCTTGAGCTTTACCGATCTACCTTCCTTTTTTACCACCTTCGGATAGGGGTGTTTTCCGGCAAAAAAACTCACCTCTCTCACATTCTTCAAATCTGTGCCACTGTAGTTAAATAAAATTTCCAGTCCCCTTGTTGGATAGACAAGATATACCGAGAAGATATTATCGTCCTTAAGCTTCCTGGTTATAATTTCAATTTCCATCCTGACCGGTTTGTTCATTTTTCCCCTTAACTCGTCTCCTCCACATAAGACTTCGTATCCCCTTTCAGTCTTTTCTGTCCTGATAATGGAGACATCCTCACCGTCGATGCGCACCCGATTCACCTTGAAGTCGTTTTCCCTGAACGTATCTTCTCCACCGTCCAAAAGCCATCTGTATTCACATTTTCCATCTTCAAAAAGGTCGGACAGTTGCTTCCTGTTCAGGGCACACCCGATGGTAAAGACACAGTTTCTGAAGGTCTTGGTATATTCTATATTGGTTATAACTCTGTAATAGTCTTCCCCGAGGCGGTCATCCGTCATCTTTATGTTATACTTAAAGTTTGTTCTCAGCTCTAATTGTCTGTCCTCTTTTCCAAAGAGGGTTTCAAACATCTCATAGTAGATCGCATCGCCCAGTTCGGCGCTTTGCGCCCTTGTCTGAAAACAGTTCCGTATTATATTATCTATACGTGATATGGATTTCTCCTCATCGGGAATGAATATCCTTCGCAATCTTGGCTCTACGGCATCTGCTTTCCCTTTGTTTATGAAGACCCGGGGCGCTCTTTTCCCGAGGACACACAGAACCTCATAGCTTATTGTCTTTGCCTTCTTAGCAATCTCATTGGCTGATATATATTCATTCCCCTGTCTTCCCATCAGGATGACTTCATCTCCCACCTCACAGCCATTTACATCACTTACATCTATTGCGCACATGTCCATGGAGATGCGCCCCACAATCGGCGCTCTCTTCCCTCTGATCAGAGCATCTCCCTGATTTGAAAGTATAAAACCATAACCGTCCCCATATCCGACAGGGATTGTGGCTATTCTGGTTGGTTTACGGGTAACGTAAGTCTTGCCGTAGCCGATACCGCAGCCTTTGGGAAAGTTTTTCAAAAGTATTACGCTGGTTTTAAAGCTCATAACCGGCAGGAGATCGGCCTTTGTTGATGCTGCGGGAGAGGGATATACTCCATAAGACATAATGCCGGGGCGCACCATGTCAAGTTTGAACTGGGGGAAGTTCAGAATTCCCCCGCTGTTGCACATATGTCTTATCGGGATGCGTATGTTATTTTCTTCCAGTTTATCAAGAAGCCCCCTGAACAGTTTCCACTGCATGTGGTTATAATCATCATCTTTGATCTCACTCGATGAGAGGTGAGAAAAGATACCCTCCACTATGATGTTGGGAAACTCAAGGCACTCCCTGACCATACTGAACGCCTCGTGATGAATGGTTCCACTCCTGCCCATTCCAGTGTCAACCTCAATGTGGATCGGTCTCCTGGCGCCCATCTTCTCAAATCTTCTCTGCAACTCACCGGCAAACCCGAGATCGGAAACCGATGGGGTCAGATTGTATTTGACGATCTCATCTATTTCGGAGGTCGCAGTTGGACTCAGGATGAATATCGGCGCATTTATTCCGCTTACCCGCAGTTGCGCTCCTTCATCTGCATTAGCGACACCGAGAAAGGCTGCGTGATTTTTTAAGGCAATATTGGAAATCTCAATTGCGCCATGGCCATAGGCATCCGCCTTGACCACCTGCAGGATTTTAACATCAGGGCCGACCAGTCTCTTTACCTCACTCCAGTTGTGGCTGAAGTTGTCCAGATCAACCTCCACCCAGCTCCTGTATTTATGTTTTTCTCCCACTTTCACTTATACCTTAATGGGGAATTTTCAATTTCTGTTTGACGTATATGCGGTCTTTGAGTCTCAGATTATTAAGCCTCAACAGGGCGCTGATAGTGGTGTTGTGTCTCCTCGCAATCTTCGCCAGTGTGTCTCCCTTCCTCACAATATAAACAGAACTCTTCGGCCGGTCAACACCAGTTACCTTCAACCTCTGTTTGACGTATATGCGGTCTTTGAGTCTCAGATTATTAAGCCTCAACAGGGCGCTGATAGTGGTGTCGTGTTTCCTCGCAATCTTCTCCAGGGTGTCTCCCCTTTTGATAGTATAATATATAGTTTTTTTGCGCTCCAGTGTTGACGAAGAAGGTGATGGCACAGCGCTCTTCTTTACCATGAGAGTTGTAACCGCGGGCTGAGAACCTGAAATGAATTGGACAATGGAATAGGCTATTGCCTCAGCTATTTTCGACTGAAAGGGAGATTTACGCAAAAGGAGCTCCTCGCTCGGATTCGAGATATAGGCCGTTTCCACAAGGACGGAAGGAATATCCGGAAGCTTGAGCACGATGAAAGGCGCCTCCTGAACTTTGCGGAATTTAAGACGGTTCACTCCTTCAACATTTTCAAGTATGGTGTAACCAATGGACTTTGATAAATTTAGGGTTTCTGTCTGGACCATATTGAGTGTTATCGGGTTGGACTCCTCATTATTTTCTACATCCGGAAAACCCGCGATAATGTCCGACAGGTTTTCACTCCTCGCTAAAAGCCGGGCGGCCTCACTGCTTGCCCTCCTCGTTGACAGACAATAAACAGAACTTCCCCTTGCTTTTCTGGACCTGCAGGCGTCGGCGTGAATGCTTATAAAAAGATCAGCGTTATATTCCCTTGCGATCTTCAATCTCTTCTTAAATGGGACGTAATAATCCCCCTTTCTGGTCAGGAAAGCCTGATAACCCTCTTTTTTGTTCAGGATATCCCTTAACTTCCTGGAAATTTTAAGGACAACATCCTTTTCTTTTGTTCCCCTGAGTCCAACAGCCCCCGGATCTGCCCCTCCATGGCCAGGATCTATAACTATCACCTTCTTCTCTTTTGAGATTTTGAATCGTTTCCTCTCCTCACTCTCTTTTTTCTCCACTTCCGGAAGATTGATATCAATCACTGTGCGGTAAGGTTTATTGAGAAATCTCTTCAATTTGAACACCTTTGGCTCAACATTATCAGCAAGCCACAGCTCAACCCTGACCGTGTAATCAGGAAGAGGTATTATCACGACTCTGTCAATTCCCGGTTTGTTGAGGATCAACCGGTGTGGAATTGTCTTTGGAAAGGCAGTATTTTTAAAATCGATGGATATTTTTCGAACGGCCTTCGCCACCTTGATTTGCGCATCATCACTGGTGTCGATAACAACCCTGGTATAATCAGGAGCCGTCCAGTGCCTTATATCAAGAATCTTTGTAAGGCAGAAGGCATCCGGCCGGGGAAGAAAGATGTAAAACAGGATGGTTAAAAGGATGGTTTTTTGTATCTTGCTCATATCTCTCAGTGGATTTGAAGTAAGCGTTCACGGAATGTTGAAATTTGAAATTAGAAATTGGAAATTTGGCCTTCATGCTTTTGTACTGTTGATGAATGTATTCAATGTTTCACTTATCAAAGTCGTGCCAGACCATGTCTGATAACGCTTCTGCCAACTTGTAAACTCGTTTCATTTCTGCCCGTGCGCCCCTG
>JAUWQS010000108.1 GCA_030610915.1 Pseudomonadota bacterium
AATGGCTTAAAGAAATTTGGATGTGAAAATGCGGTGTTGAGCGCTTATGGTTTTGTAAGGCCTGTTGTGGCAATACTCCTGGTTTATCTGGGGTTTGAGATAATTGGCGCTTTGACAGGATTTTTAATCGCAAGTGTTGCAGCAGTTATATTGGGGATTGTTTTAACACGAAATTTAGGCAACAAAAAATATGACGCCATCAAAGTTAGTAATATTCTGAAAAATTCTCTACCAATAATGGTAATATTTGGCGGCATTACAATTATTATGAATTTTGATCTGTTATCTGTTAAGCATTTTATGCTGGAAGGTCAATTTTCAGGATATTATACTTCAGCAGCGGCAATATCCAAACTTTCTTATTGGTTTTTATTTGCTTTTGGTTCTGTTCTTTTGCCTTATGTATCATCCAGTTTTCATAAAAACGACATCAGGCAAACCAGAAAATATATTAATGAAATAATCAGGTATTCATTATTGATTATGTTGCCGATGGTCTTTTTGTTCTCATTTTATGCGGATGATGCTGTTTGCCTGATTTATGGCGCAGGTTATCAACCTGCCGGTAATGTTCTGAAAATACTTATCTTTGGCTTAGCAAATCTTGGTTTAATCTCTATATTTTCTCATATAATGATAGGAATTAACCGGGAAACATTAATGATAGGATACTCGTTGATTGGTATTATAACAGCAATTGTTCTAAACATAATTCTTGTCCCGCGAATTGGAATGATTGGAGCCGCTATCTCGACGACTATTTCAGCAGGCATTGTGGCAATATTGGCATATAGTTTTATAAAAAGAAGATTGGAGATGGAAATAAATATAGCTGGTATTGTTAAAGCAATAAGTTCGTTATTTCTTATGCTCCTGATTGCCTACGGTATAAATGGAGTAGAAGTAAATTTTGTTATCAAGGCTGTTGTTTTATATCTTGGCTATTTCTTATTTTTGGTTCTGCTTAAAGAAATCAATAACGACGATGTAAATGTTGTGAAAAATTTAGTGTTGAGTTTTTCAAACAAGTGAATAATAAAGACTACATATTAGAAATACTTCCTAAAACAATCAATTACAGATTGGCAAGGCATGGTTTGGTGAAATCAGCCCGCCCGATAACCCTTACTTTCTCGGTTACAGGTATGTGCCAGTCTCGCTGCAAGACGTGCAACATTGGCGCTCATTTTCAAGAGGATCCTCAGGAAATAAAAAAATTGGATGTGAAGATAGATGAAATCGAGAGATTCTTTAAAAGTCTCGGATATTGCTATTTCCTGAATTTCAGTGGCGGTGAACCATTCCTTCGAAATGATCTTGTTGAGATTGTAGAATTAGCTTTGAAATATCTGAAGCCGCGCATTATTCATACTCCAACGAATGCCTTTATGTCAGAGAAGATAGAAAAAACAACGAGAGAGATATTGGATACAATCAATAAATATGATTCCAATATACCATTTACTGTAAAGCCTTCTATAGATGGAATTGGTGAAAAACATGATGAAATTCGCGGATTACCCGGCAATTTTGAAAGACTCAAAGAAACAATCAAACGATTGAAGCAGGTTGAAAATGAATATGAAAATTTTCATCTTGAACTGGGCACCGTTGTTTCAAACTTTAACATAAACGATTTAGATGAAATAGAAGACTGGGTCCATAAGCAAGGAGTTCAGAGCTATCGGAACGAGATTGCCGAACAGCGCGAGGAGTTTTTCAATATTGGTGAAGACATAACACCCAGCAACGAAGTATATGAAAAACTTATGGAAACTTTTAAGGAAAAGGTTAAATCAAACTTAAAAAACAAAAAATCCCTCGCCAAGACCACAGAATCAATGAGATTGGTTTATTACAATCTGGTTGTAAAAATTCTCCGTGAGAAAAAACAGGTTATCCCCTGCTATGCCGGAATATCAAATATTCACTTAAATTATGACGGGAACATCTGGCCATGCTGTGTTTTAGGATATGCCCATTCTATGGGTAATATCAGGAATTATGATTTTGATTACGATGCTCTGTATAATTCCCAAAAAGCAAAAGAAGTTCGGGAATATATAAAAGAGGAAAACTGCCACTGTCCGTTGGCGAATCAGAGCTATAGTAATATGATAATAAGTCTGCCATATTTGATGAAGGTTTTTGGGAATTACTGGAAATATATTTAGAGTTTTCGGTGGATTCGCTCCGCTTAATCCACCCTACATTCTTGGGGTTGCCCTTATTTATTGAGCTATTACGGCTCCTGACTCTTAACTCCGGCTTGTCCGGGTTAGTATTAATGCGCGACAAAAATCCGGGAAAAATCAGGTTTTCAGGGTAACACACTAATGTCCTGTCAACGATGCTCTGTCATTTCGAAGGAGTTTTCACGACTGAGAAATCTTAGATTTCTCCCTTCGGTCGAAATGACATTTCTTGATTGACACGACACTACGTTCATCTGTGTGAATCTGTGGCTGAGTAGTTACGAAATTTGTAGCTACTCAGCCTTTCCAACCGTTGAACCGCTACCAATTATCTTTCCAGCACAATTGCCATGCCCTGTCCGCCGCCGATGCAAAGTGTGGCGAGACCGAGGTGGAGATCCTTCTTCTTCATCTGCATGGCCAGGCTGTAGGTGATCCTGGCGCCGGAGCATCCAACGGGGTGACCGATGGAGATCCCGCTGCCGTTTAAGTTGCACTTTTCGATATCGATCTCTAATTCTCTTGCGCAGGCCAAATACTGCGAGGCAAACGCCTCGTTTAATTCTACGTAATCTATATCTTTGATCGTCAGGCCAAGCTTCTTCAACACCTTCCTGGTGGCAGGGATTGGGCCAAGCCCCATGTAAGCGGTGTCAACCCCGCCGGAGGCAAACCCTTTTATCTTCGCCAATGGCTCCAGGCCGAGCTCTTTCGCTTTTTCACCACTCATAACGACCACCGCCGCCGATGCGTCATTGATGCCCGATGCATTTCCGGCGGTTACCGTGCCGTCTTTTATGAAGGCAGGGCGGAGTTTTGCCATCTTCTCCATTGAGGTATCCATTGGCCTCTCATCCACCTCAAATATTTTGGGGTCGCCTCTGCGCTGGGGGATAACGACAGGGACTATCTCCTCGGCGAAGGTGCCATCTGCGATGGCAGCATTTGCCCTCTGATGGCTCAGGACTCCCAGTTCATCCTGTTCCTTTCTTGAAATACCGTAAGCCTTCGCTATATTTTCAGCGGTAACCCCCATGTGGTAGCCGTTGAAAATTTCGTACAGCCCATCATAAACCATGGTATCCATAACCTCGCCATGAGGCGTATTGTCAGGGCCGGAAGGCAGGCTCATTCTGTATCCCCAGCGGGCATTGGGCAGCGAATAAGGCACATGGCTCATATTTTCCATTCCGCCGGCAACGATGATATCCGCATCGCCCAACATGATAACCTGCGCCGCAAGGGTTATGGACTTCATACCGGAGGCGCATACCTTGTTTACGGTAATAGTGTTTGTCTCTTCGGGCAGTCCGGCAAATATGGATGCCTGCCTGCCGGGGTTCTGCCCCTGGCATGCCTGGATGACGTTTCCCATAATGCACTCATCAAAATAAACCGGGGTCAACGAATCATCATAATCATAATACTTTTTGTTGATCTCAGTCATGTCAAAATCGCCGAAGATGTCCGGACGACATGACTTAATGAAATCGGAGATGGTAGGTCTGAGTCCGGCTCTCTTGATTGCTTCCTTAATGACAAGGGCGCCGAGATCTACACATTTTACATCTCGCAGTGAACCGCCGAAACTGCCGACAGCGGTCCTCGCTCCACTGACAATTACTACATCTCTCATTTTAAACTCTCCTTTCTGAAATTCTCACGCAAAGTCGCAAAAACCGCAAAGGACAAAAAAATTAAACCTTAGCGACTTTGCGCCTTTGCGTGAGGTTTAAACTCCTTATCTGGAAATTTCATCCACGAATTTCACTCTTCGTGGAACCTTGTAGTATGACAGATATTTTCTGCAATGATTTATGATTTCTATTGCATCGGCCGCTGCACCCTTATTTTTAACGACGAGGGCATTTACAATTTCCCCCCTCGTCAGGTTGGGTTTGCCAAACGCCATGGAAGACTTGACGGCCGGGTGCATATTTAATACAGCTTCAACTTCCAGAGGGCAGACGTTAAATCCGCTGGCGATAATAATCCTCTTCTTTCGGCCGGTCAGGAAGAGGTAGCCATCCTCGTCCATTCTGCCAAGGTCACCTGTATGCAACCAGCCGTTTTTGATCACACGAGCGGTTTCCTTTTCATCTTTGTAATATCCCTTCATTACATTTGCGCCTCTGGCAACAACCTCTCCTGTCTCGCCTCCCGGTGCTTCGTTATCCTCATCATCGAAGATTTTTACCTCTACCCCGTCTATGACGACACCTGTTGATCCAGGTTTCTGCGCCATATTGATTCTACTTTGTGTGCAGCCTGGAGATGCCTCTGTGAGGCCATATCCCTCCAATAGTTTGATGTGAAACTTTTCCTGAAACTTTGGGATATATTCAAGAGGCATCGCAGCTCCCCCGGTAATGCAGAATCTCAGGGAACTCAGATCATGATTTCCGGCGCCATCATGGGAGAGCATGTCGAGGAAAAGTTTAGGGACCGCCGCAATGTATGTAATTTTTTCTTTCTCTATGGCGCTGAAGAGACCGTCAATGGTGAATTGGTCTATCATTACCGAGGAGCTTCCTGTGTTTATAACGCTAATCATATTGCAAGCGGCGCCCATAGAATGAAAAAGTGGAACGATGCAGGCTCCGCGATCATCTTCGCTACAGTATGACAGTCGGAGATAATTGGACTGAGAGAGCAGATTATTATGTGTGAGAACGACGCCAAGTGTCCCCGTATGGCCGGCAGTGTATATTATTGCAGCGGGATCATCCCCCTCAATCTCCGGCATCTCAAGATCAAAGGGACCTGATAGAAGCGCCTCCTTAAAATCAGGACCATCGGTTACGATCAGGTGTTTGCAAAGAGGGAGGTATTCTCTAATTCCTTCGAATCTTTCAACGGCCGGACTATTTGCTATTAATGTCTTTGAATCACTGTTCTTCAGGTAATGGCAGAGTTCGTGAGGTGTTGACATAGCGCTGAGAGTAACGGCAACTGCCCCGATTTTCTGGATGGCAAAATAGGAAATGATAAATTCAGGTACGTTGGGCAGCATTATCGCGATATTGTCTCCCTTTTGCAGGCCTAAGGCTCTTAATCTGTTTCCAAGAGAATTGACGGCCCTGCTCAGCTCGCTGTAGATTAGTTCTCTACCCTCATGTATGAAACATATATTCCCTCCATATCTCTCGCAGGCAGCTTCCAGCATCTTCCCTAAATTCATATTGTCTCCCCTAACACTTGACTTCACTAATCGTCTCTTATAGCATAAAAGATGAATTTCTTTCAACAAAAATGTGTGACAACCTTTATCATGTCTTCTTGACATTTGCCGTATCAGCGTAATATATTGCAACGCTATGCGGCGTAATAAGAGTTTTCTGGAGGGATTATGGCCATAATTATCGACGGAAAGAAGATAGCACAGGATATCAGGATGGAGATCAGGGACAAGGCGCTTGAACTGAAGGCAAAAACCGGAATAGTACCGGGACTTGCCGTTATCCTTGTTGGAGAGGATCCAGCATCAAAGATATACGTCGGGAGAAAAGAGGATGCATGTAAAGATGCCGGTTTTGTCTCCAGGGAATACAGGCTGCCTGCGGAGGTGGATGAGAGTGAGTTGACAGATATCATCGGTGATCTGAACCTTGATAGCAGGATACATGGTATTCTGGTTCAACTTCCCCTTCCCGGACATATAACCCCGGATACGATTATAGAGGCTATTGATCCCAGGAAGGATGTCGACGGCTTCCATCCATACAATATTGGACGTCTCTTCTATGGCAATCCATACCACAGGGCCTGCACCCCGACGGGTATTCTGGAACTTCTCGATCGCAGCGGGGTGGAAATAGAGGGGAAAGAGGCCGTTATTGTGGGCAGGAGTAATATTGTGGGGAAACCCCTTGCCCTCATGTTACTTGCGAGGCATGCCACCGTCACTGTCTGTCATACGAGGACAAAGAACCTTGCCGAAGTTACAGGCAGGGCGGAACTCCTTATTTC
>JAUWQS010000271.1 GCA_030610915.1 Pseudomonadota bacterium
ACATAATAACAATCAGTTAACCACTCGACGAAATCTCGATATGGACAACATTACTATCATTGGACTTTTGGCAGCGCTACTTTCAACGCTTTCGATGGCTCCTCAGGTTATAAAGGTCTATAAAACCAAAAAAACGAGGGACCTGTCACTTGGTGCATTTACTACTCTGGCAGTCGCCCTTTTTTTGTGGTTCATCTACGGCTTATTGATGAAGGCAATCCCACTTATCGCAGGAAACGCCCTTGGTTTCATCCTGGTAGCGTACCTCGTAGTTATGAAGGCAAGGCATGGATAATTTGCCGGCAATGCCTTGACTTTCCGGCAAAAGTTTGTTACCGAAATCGTAGCCGTTCACCGCAGAAAGCGCAGAGACGACAAAACAATTAACTTAGGATTAACTGGCAGGTGGGTGGCATGGACAAACTTGTTTGTCCGTGCATAACCAACAGCCTTCAGTCTAACCCGGATAAGTCGGAACATCTTGAAATCTCAGGGAGTTACAGAGTAGGATGGGCAATGCCCACTATTCTGCCCGGTTTGTAGCAATTGCCATTGATGATGGGCAGTGCCCACTCTGCGAATTGTCCCGCGTTAAGTTGGCAGCCCTATTTTGCATAATTAGTTTCTCTGCGTTCTCTGCGAGCTCTGCGGTGAACGCTTGCCCTAAATCTCAATCAGTCGGCAACAAAAGGGAAGGGTGAACAAATTATGGAGTTAACGAAAAAATTGGCGGAATTTATTCATGACACCGATTTCAACGACATCCCCCGGGATATTGTAGAAAAAAGCAAGTATAGCTGTCTTGACTGGTTGGGTGGCGCCCTCGGTGGATTGGAAGAGGATGCATCCAGGTTAATAATCGAATATGTGAAAGAATTCGGAGGGAAGGAGCAGGCATCCGTCATAGGCACAGATATAAAAACAGATGTCTCACACGCTGCCCTGGCAAATGGGGTAATCTCCCATGCGCTTGATTTTGATGATTATCATGCCAAAACTGTTATTCATGCCACCGCCGCCTGCCTGCCTGCTATTTTGGCCGTTGCGGAAAGCAAAAAATCAAGCGGAAGAGACATCCTGACAGCGCTTATCCTGAGTATCGATATCACCATCCGGCTTGGTCTGGGCTTGACAAGCTCTCATTATGAGAGAGGCTGGCACTCCACAGCAACTACGGGGAGATTTGGCGCTACTGCCGGTGTATCTAAGCTTTTAAATCTAAACAAAGATAAGATTATCAATGCCTTTGGGATCTGCGGCACCCAGGCAGCCGGTCTGCGTCAGGTATTCGGAACGATGACCAAGCCTTTTAACGCCGGTAAATCTTCGATGGATGGGGTGATGTCTGTCTATCTTGCCGAAAAAGGTTTTAACAGTTCAAAGGAGATAATTGAAGGCAAATTAGGATATTTTGATGTTCTAACAGACAACCCGGATGAAGGTGTGGTTCTGGATGGACTTGGATCAAAATACTATCTCTCTGACCTTAGTTTTAAGCCATATCCGACTTGTGCCTGAACGCATTCGGTCATAGATCTCCTGGAGGAGATCAAGATTAAAAATCAATTAGACATTGAAGATGTAGAAGAACTAAAAATAGAGACCGGACCGGTTGCCTTTACCTCAGCAGGCATTCGTGAACCCAAGATCGGTGTAGAAGGAAAGTTTAGCCTCTATTTTCTGGCTGCGCTTGCTTTGGCCGAAGGGAATGTAACCTTAGATAAGTTTACTGATGAAAAAGTAAATGATCCCAGGCTGGTTAATCTGAGAAGAAAAGTGAATGCCACCCTTGTCAGAGAACTCAATTTAGGAGCAAGAGTCATAGTCAAAATGAAAGACGGCACGCAGTATAAAGGATTCAAAGCAACGCCAAAAGGGAGTCCGGAAGATCCCTTAAGTCTTGAAGAAATTAAGACAAAGTTTAGAGATGCGGCAAAACTGGCCATACCTGAAAAAAACATAAAACTTTTAATAGATAAAATTGGTGTTTTGGAAAAGCTGACCGGTATAGAGGAAATAATCACTTTAACAAAACCAGGACCAAAATAGCGTTTGGGGAATATTCGAAACACATAATGAACCTGGAATTTAACTTGATAGTCTTAGGAATTTTCATTTTTCATAGTGTTATTATTTTATCGGCACAATGTAGGGGTGAATCTTGTATTCGCCCTAATCGGGGCGATCACAAGGATCGTCCCTACGAGAAAGCAATATAATCACAGCCTGAAAGTCCGCCCAAAGGTGCGCTAATTTGAGCATATGAGGCAAGACCCAAAGTGTCGGAAATAGATGAACTGAAAAAGGCTCTTATGAAGGCCAAAAGCGTCGCCGTACTGACAGGCGCGGGAATATCCGCCGAAAGTGGCGTGCCCACATTCAGGGGTGCTGACGGTCTCTGGCGAAAATATCAAGTGACGGAACTGGCTACACCTGAGGCGTTCGCCAAAGATCCGGAACTGGTCTGGGAATTTTACAACTGGCGCCGGGATCTCATCAGTGGAGTTACCTGTAACCCCGCCCACAAGGCCCTTGCTGAACTGGAAAAAAAGATACCGTGCTTCACTTTGATTACTCAGAATATAGACGGCCTTCATCTCAAGGCCGGAAGCAGGAATCTGATAGAAATTCATGGCAATATATGGAAGGTTCGCTGTACCGGTTGCGGAGAGATCAAGCTTGATCTCTCCGCGGACATGGGACTTTCGCCCAGGTGCGGGGAATGTGGCGGAGCTTTGCGCCCCCATGTGGTATGGTTTGGAGAGGCGCTGGATCAGGATCTTCTGCAACAGGCCGTAGCTGCATCGAGGAACTGTAACGTAATGCTTGTGATAGGAACCTCGGCCGTGGTACAACCGGCCGCTTCACTGGCATTTGAGGCAAAGGCCGCAGGCGCCACAGTGGCTGAGATCAATCTTGAGAGAACTTCACAATCAGACTATATGGATTTTACCCTGACCGGTAAAGCGGGTCAGATCATCCCAAAACTGATAGAAAACTGGCCGTGAAAAACTCTGGTATCATCCCATTGCCCACCACATTTCACGTACAAGAAAGCTTGACATGAATCTTTCTTCAATATAGATAAAAAATATTAGATAAATCTAATGTTCATTATTGCGTTTTTAATCTTCTGCAGGGGGAGGCTAAATTATGCCTGAAAAAGAACTAAGTTCCACAATGGAAGATTATCTGGAGACCATCTTTAACCTGGAGAAATCTAAAAAAGTTGTTCGCGTTAAAGATATAGCCAAAGAGATGGAGGTCAAGCTGCCAACGGTTACCAGTATGATGAATACACTTTCACAGAGGGGTCTAGTCAATCATGAGAAATATGAATATGTGGAACTGACAGCAAAGGGCAAGCGTATTGCAAAAGACGTGTACCGGCGGCATGTAATTTTACGTGATTTTTTAACTGACATATTAAACATAGACAAAGAAACGGCTGAAGAAGATGCCTGTAAAATGGAACACGCTGTCAGCCCTGTCACGCTGGAAAGAGTCGTGTAGTTTATGGGATTGGGTGAGAATTGT
>JAUWQS010000242.1 GCA_030610915.1 Pseudomonadota bacterium
TCAACGGCCTTCATCAGCCCAATATTTCCTTCCTGAATAAGATCCAAAAACTGTAACCCTCTGTTTGTATATTTCTTGGCAATACTTACGACCAATCTAAGGTTTGCTTCAACAAGTTTACTTTTTGCTAAGTCTGCTCTCCTTTCTCCTTGCTCTATTGAAAAAAGCACTCTTCTCATCTGATCAACCACAAGACCTGTCTCCGATCTTATCCTTCTAATCTTCCCACGGGCCTCTCTTAAAATCGCCCAATAGTTCTTCGTCTCTTCAACCGACACCCCTGCCTCTTTGGCTATTTGAGCATCTTCTTCCGGATTTCTCTTCATCTGGACACAGACTCTTTCCAATTCATTAAGAGATATTCCTGTCACTTCCATACATTTCCGAATATCATTCTCAGCTTTTTCAACTTTGCTGATATAATCCTTGAACCGTAAAACCATTTTGTTGATCTGTTTTTTATTGAACCTGGTTTCCCTGCAAAGTTTTATGATGTCCCTTTCATTCTTTATCAACCTCAGCTGGATACGCTTTTGTTGTACTTCTCCCAGTCCTTTTTTCCTTAGCTTTCTACGAAGGCCCCCTTTTTTCTCGTTTAACATCGCTATTTCATCTATAACCTTCAACAGCTTTTCTTTGTGCTTTTCCTCTTCAGGGAAACCATCTTCACTATCAAAACTTTCGACTACATTCTTTGCTCGAAGTTCTCCTCTTTTCAGTTTCTCTCCCATTTCTACCACATCTCTTATCGAAGAGGATACGCTGAAAACAGCGTTCATTACCTCCCTCTCTCCCCCTTCGATTTTTTTTGCGATTTCCACCTCACCTTCGCGACTGAGCAGAGACACAAATCCCATTTCCCGCAAGTACATCTTGACAGGATCACTTGTCGTAACATGGACAGGAGCAGCGGCAAGAAGTGCTGCCGACTCTCCCGTGGTTTTTTTCAGGACAATATTTTTACCCTTATTCGTATCAATAATATCTATATTTTTATCACTCAAAAATATAATAATATCATCTATCTGATCCGAAGATATGACATCAGGCGGCAGCATATCATTAACGTCATCATAGGTTAGGAAACCCTTTTCCTCGCCCAGTGTAATAAGTTTCTTTACTTCATCTGATTGTATTTCTTTTTCCATATCTGTTTCTCCATGGAGACGACATCAGGTTGTTTAGGCTGAAGGCTATCAGGTTGTTTTTCCTAACAGTCTTCAGCCTATCCACCTGAGTAGTTAAAACACCTTTTCTCTTTCCTCAGTCAATAATCTCTGCTTTTCCACCAAAAGCATATTACATGATTTCCGATCATCCATCTCCTGGGCCTTGATCAGTTCCCTCTTCAGCATTATATGTTTCGTTTTATACCACTTCTGCTTTATTCTCTTCGCCAGATCAGCAAATATTTTGTCGATAACTGTGTCATCATAGGGACTTTCAGACATTATTAACTTCAGAAGCCTCTTCTTTACAGCGCCGTCTTCAAGGCCGCTTACGATATCAGAAGCGCTAATATCTCCATTTTTATTGTAGGACTGTTTCAACATGTTTACCAGTCTCATCAAATCCTCACTTGTAAAATAGTCCAATATTCCCCCGTTTGCAATCTCAGGAATCTTGTGAGGGTATTCCAGCATCATATGAATAAAACTTAATTCTAAGGCATCCACCTTTTCGGAATTCCTTTTGCAGGATACATCTTCTTTTAGAGCTGTTCGGGGCCTTGATTTTCTGTTTGTTTCTCGCTTGAGGAGTTCCTGATCGATGTTTAACCTTTCCGAGACTCTCTTTATGAAGAGATTTCTCTGAATTACATCACCAATACTGGAGATAAAAGATATTGCAGCCTCTGTCAAATCCAGATTTTCCTCAAAGGTCTTTCTGCTCCCTATTATCTCTTCTATATAATAGTCCACCATCGATTGAGAATGGGCCACAGCCTCATCCAATGCTTCCCTTCCGAGTTTCCTAACGCACTCGTCAGGGTCATAGCTATCGGGAAGAACGACTACCTTCGTGTGTAGATTCCCTTCAAGGAACAATTTCAGGCTGCGTTCCATTGCGCTTATTCCACCCTCGTCGGGATCGAACATTACGACAAGATTTCTTGTATATCTTCTAATCAGGTCAACGTGGTCTCTTGTGACTGCTGTTCCCAGTGTAGCAACAATATTAGAAATGCCGGAGTTTTTAAGTGAGAGAAGGTCAAAATACCCCTCGACAAGGATTACGTAATCATTCTTTCGGATATCGTCTTTGGTTCTGTTCAGGCCGTACAGGTTTTTCCCCTTCACATATATAGGAGATTCCGGGGAGTTTAGATATTTAGGCTCACCATCACCGAGGATTCTTCCACCAAAGGCCACTACGTTGCCGCCAATATCCTCTATCGGGAAGATCAATCTTCCCCGGAACCTGTCATAAAATCCTCCACTTTTCCGTGGTATAATTAAACCTGCCTTTTCAACAAGTTTTAGAGAGATATTTTCCCTTTTAAAAAAATCCCCGAGATTCGTCCATTCATTCGCGGCATATCCAAGATTAAACTCTTTTATTACAGAATCTTTCAGCCCTCTCTTTTTGAGATATTCCCGCACCGGCCTGCCGGCTTCGGAAAAGAGGTTTTCAGAGAAATATCCGGCCGCCGCCCGGTTGACCTGCTTTAGCCCTTCCCTTATACTTATACTCTCCTTCTCCCCAGCGCTCATGCGCCTTGTGGTAATAACAACACCTAATTTACCGGCCAGGTATCTTACCGCCTCAATGAAGGAAATATTGTTGATCTTCATCAAAAAGGTAAAGATGTTTCCCCCCTCGCCACAACCAAAACAGTAAAATATCTGTTTTTCAGGGTTCACGGTAAAAGAGGGAGTTTTTTCCTTGTGGAAGGGGCAGAGACCAACAAAATTTCTCCCCGCCTTTTTAAGGATAACATATTCCGAAACCAGATCGACAATATTCGCCCTGCTTTTTATCTCCTCTATCTTATCCTCGGGAATGTGTGAGTTCATAAAGGTTTGTGAATATTGGGGTCACATCTTAATTATTAAGATGTGACCACTTTCTCTTCTTAATATATGGGGATTTTATGATTTGTCAATTAAATATGATACACTCATAAAAAGTCCACGCAGTGTCATTCTGAGGAGTACTTCGTCGTATCAGTTCAATAAATAGGGGCAAATCCAGGCACGTAGCCGCCTCCATCTTCTGGAAGCGGGGTTTGGGCGTAGAGGTTACGCCTTTAAGCTTTGCACAGCCCCTGTAGCGGAGACCTTCAGGTCTCCATATTCACGTAACACAGTATGGCTGAAGCACATGGAAGGCTGAAGCCTTCCGCTACATGCTTCTGCCATATGCCTTCCGCTATTCATTAAGCTGATACCCTTCACCCGTGTCATTCTGAGGAGCCCTTCACCCATGTCATTCTGAGGAGCCCTTCACCCATGTCATTCTGAGGAGCGAAACGACGAAGAATCTTGGGCTCAGGGTAAACTCCGCGACGAAGAATCTCAATGATATCAAATTGTTCGCTATCCCCTTTGTTATACTCAGGGCTTCGGCTCACCAGACGCTGTCCTGAGCGAAGTGAAAGAATGACAAAAGAGTATTTTTCCGACTTCCAAGTAACTTACGCGAAATTGCACTCAAAAAGTGACTCCGTCGGGCGAGACGCCCGACCTACTACGGGGGGAGGGGCAGAAGAACATTGCATCCCGCACCGCACAGGGTAGGCGTCTTCGCACCCAGGGGATAGTAGGACAGGCGTCCCGCCTGTCTATAAAAATGAATGCAACCTGGCATTAAAATCAAGTTACTT
>JAUWQS010000168.1 GCA_030610915.1 Pseudomonadota bacterium
CCCGAACGAAAACTGTCTTTTTCGCCAATCTCTGCGTCAGATAAAAATTTTAATCCTCGAAATACTCAATGTATTCCTGCGGTTAAAATTTTGATCTTCCTTGACCTTGACGAAAAATCCTAGTTTTCGTTCAGACACTAAGTAATTAACTCTCATCTTGAGTTTTTACCAAATGGATGTATATTTGTAAAGTCTTCGGTGGATTAAGGAGCGTAAGCGACGAATCCACCAAGGCAGGTAAACGGCTCCTTTCCATTATTTCAGTTTGATATGCATTCCAGCGCAGGAGCATGGGAACGAGTCAACTGTGAACATAGTTACTCATTATTGATGAGGAGGTATCGTTTATGAGGATGGAAGAAGAGAAGTGGGAAATAGTCCATACAGCATCGGGGATGACAAATGCGAATATTATAGTGGGAAGACTGAAAGCAGAGGGAATACCAACCAGACTAAGGTACGAGGCAGCAGGAATAATTTATGCCATTACTATTGATGGCCTGGGAGAAGTGAATATAATGGTTCCATCCGCTCATCTGGAAAAGGCCGGGACTGTTCTTTCCACATCCTACAAAGACGAAGATATTGACTGGGAAAGATAATCATAATATTCCGTCCAGGGGTGTATTACATTTTGGACAGCGGGATTCCTGCAGATTGATACTGTTTACATAGAATCCATATCTGCTAATGAGGAGGTTTCCGCAGTTGTGGCAGTATGTATTTTCACCGACATCTCCTGGAACATTGCCGCTATATACATACCTGAGTCCCGATTCTTTGCCGATTTCCGCTGCTCTGTGTATCGTTTCTACCGGTGTTGGCGGCAGATTCACCATTTTATACGTGGGATAGAAGCGGCTGATATGCCAGGGAACTTCAGCGCCCACCGAGAGAATGAATTCAGCAATCCGCCTCAGTTCTTCATCGCTGTCATTCAAGGTAGGTATAACGAGGGTGGTCACCTCCACCCAGATACCGAGATCCTTCATCTTTCTAATGCTGTTTAGAACAGGCGTGAGTCTTCCGCCGCATGTCTTCCTGTAAAAAACATCGCTGAAGGATTTCAGGTCCACATTGGCTGCGTCAAGATAGGGTGAAATCTTATCTATTGCTTCCACCGTCATGAACCCGTTCGTTACAAAGACATTTTTAATTCCCCTGTCATGAGCAATCCTGCCGATATCGTATGCAAACTCAAAAAAAACGGTCGGCTCGGTATAGGTATAGGCAATGGTAGCAGATCCTGTCGTAACGGCGCTTTCAACAATCTCGTCGGGGGTAACCTTTCGACCACTTATCTCTCCAGTCTCTCTCGGCATTTGAGAAATGTCGCTATTCTGACAGAAGGTGCAGGAAAAATTGCACCCGACGGTGGATACAGAAAAGGATTTCGATCCGGGATAAACGTGAAAGAGGGGTTTTTTCTCAATAGGATCGACATTTTCTGCCGCAACCATCCCGTAAGTTAGTGCATAAAGAATCCCCTCTCTGTTTTCGCGCACCCCGCATATCCCCCTTTTTGTTGGGGCGATTTTACATTTGTGCCCACAGAGATGACATCTCACGTTGCCGCCACTCAGCTTTTCATAGAGCATTGCTTCTTTAATCATTTCTTTATCTCCCTGACAGCGCTGCTCACTTTGCGCCCGCCTTTCGCCTCGCCCCTGACACTGCTTTTGATGATATCCTGGATAGTCTTGTGGATAAAGACAACCGGAAATGACAGACCAAGGAAGGCGCCAAAGGGATTTCTATTAACAGGAATAATCTCCTCGAGACCGACCGCGGACGAATAGCATCCGAGTGGAAGGAAGATGACGCTCCCCCACCGGATATCCGTGGCGCCGAGAGCCTTTCTGATCATATACTTCATCTCTCCTATACCAAAGAAACGGGCTCTGTTATATGTGGATTGACTGAAGATTCCCTTTACTCTCCGCTGAGCGCCGATTATGGAGTATTTATTTAAAACCCCGATAAAGACCCTGCCCCGACATACCCTGATCGCCTCGCATATCGCCTTCTCGCAATCATCCATAAATTCGAGAGATGTAATTATAGTGACGATATCGAATTCATTATCGGAAAACGGCATATCTTCCGCTTTCCCCATACGAAGCTCAGCCCTCTGCCCTAACTTCTTTCTTGCAATATCCAGCATGGAGGAAGACGGTTCGAGACCGGTCACATCACACCCATTCCTCCTGAAAAAGAGAAGATGATCCCCTGTTCCACAACCCACATCGAGAAGCCTCTCTCCTTCCTTCGGAGCTACAAGACTAAGGATAAATTCCTTCTCTCTCCTGTCAATATAACGTCCAGCGGATGTCTGAAACCACTCATCATATGATCCGGCCATTTTTTCATTAAAAATTACCATCTCATCTCATCCAAGCTGAAAGCCGGAAACAAGAAGCTCTTAAGCTTATCGGCTCATCAGCTCAAGTAGTTACGATTTTCTTTTGCCGTTCGACTGAGCTCACGCCGAAGCCATTTTGGCACGAATTTCACAACTAAGGGACTAATAACCTAAAGTAAGCCTTCAGCCTCCCATTGAGGACATCTCTCTCACACATTTTTTGATATGCATGTCACTACATTGAATATTATGTCGCATCGGTTTTTTCGCAATGATCATCTTTACAAGATTCTCTAATTCCAAATCACTGCACCCTGCCCGAAGTGGGCCTTTCACATCAACCTCTTCTTCGGAAAGCAGACATGCCCGAAGATGCCCATCGGCAGTGAGACGAAGCCTGTTACATGAGTCGCAAAAGCTGTGGCTCATTGAACTTATAAAACCAATCTGTCCAACCGCCCCTTTTATTCTATATATATGGGCAGGACCATTCATTTTGCTTCCATTCCCCTCTGCCGGATCAAGTTTATAAAATTGCTCTATCTTTTCCATCACATATTTACCGGACATAAACCTGCCATTATTATCAATTCCCGTCTCACCTATCGGCATCAGTTCAATAAACCTTATCTGATATGGTTTTTCCAGGGTCAGTTCCGCAAAATCCAGTATCTCATCCTCATTAAATCCCTTTATTGCCACGACATTGATCTTGATAGGTGAAAATCCTACTCTATGCGCCTTATCAATGCCTCTGAGGACCGCTTTCAGGTTTCCTCCCCTGGTAATCATATCGTATTTTTGAGAATCCAGGGAATCAAGGCTGACATTTATCCGTTGTATGCCTCTTGAGCCATACAACTTCTCCGCAAAGGTCTCAAGCAGTATGCCATTTGTTGTAAGGCTAATATCTTTCAGGCCATCGATTGCCCTTAGATCGGCAAGAAAATCAACAATTCCTTTCCTTACGAGCGGTTCGCCACCGGTCACTCGGACCTTGACAACCCCTGCCTTCACCGCAGCTTTAACCACTCTTAATATCTCTTCATACCTGAGGATGTCATCATGCCCGATTACCGACAACCCCTCCTTCGGCATGCAGTACATGCAGCGAAGGTTGCACCTGTCGGTAATCGACACTCTCAGATAATTAATTTCTCTGTTATATTTATCTATCATAAGTATCCTGAAAAATCCGATCAGACCCGATTTCTTACTAACACATCTAATAAAACATCGCAATAACAAGCTTAAGCCCACATTTCATCATAGATGAATGGGGGAAAGGCGGGTTCATCAAAAAAAGAGAAATAGACAATTTTTTCTATTGCTTCGCTCAGCCCTATATATTATAATTATAAATTACAAGTTACAAAAAACCAACGAATGAGAGCTCATATTTTGCGGAGCCAAAACATGATGCGGACTCTTTACGATTTCATCAATTTTTTATTACTTAAAAGATTTTTATTACCAATGAAAACGGAGGTATAGATGAAAAAGATTTTTTCCTTTACTGGAGCAAAAAAGATAGTCTTTGGAAATGGATCATTTGATAAACTTGGAGAACATATTAAAGAGTTAGGGTGCAGCAACCCATTGATTGTGCTTGATAAAACACTTTCCGCCTCCGGATTTGGAGATAAGGTCTCAGGTCTTCTCGACAACAACGGACTAAATCACACAATATTTGATAAAGTCACAGCGGAACCCGAGTTAAGGCTTGCCGACGATGGGGCGAAGATCGCAATTAAGAACAGAAATGACTTGGTTGTGGGAATCGGCGGGGGAAGCGCCATGGATGTCGCAAAGGCTGTTGCCGTCCTCGCGGCCAACAAGGGCAAGGCGGCGGATTATCTTGGTTTGAATAAAGTTCCAGGTCCGGGACTTCCAAAGATAATGGTTCCGACAACGGCAGGCACCGGAAGCGAGGTGACCTTTACGTCTGTATTTTCGAGGAAGAATTTGAAAAAAAAGGAGGGTATGAACAGCCCTTATCTCTATCCTGAGCTGGCCGTGCTCGATCCATTGTTGACACTGAGTCTTCCACCCGAGCCGACCGCCGCTACCGGAATTGACGCGCTCTGTCATGCCATCGAATCTTACACCTCTATAAATTCAAGCCCGATGAGTGAGATGTTCTCTCTGAAAGCAATAGATCTGATAGCGTCGAATCTGAGGACATGCGTCCATGACGGCAGTGACCTTGAGGCCAGAGAGCAGATGCTTTTAGGCAGTCTTTATGCCGGGTTTGGTCTTGCCAATGCGGGTGTTGGCGCAGTGCATTCACTTTCTTATCCTCTCGGCGGTAAATATGGCATTCCACACGGCCTGGCAAACACTATTATGCTTCCTCCTGTTATGGAGTTCAACATGCCTGCTGCCCTTGGAAAATTTGCGACTATTGCCGCAGTGATGGGAGAACAGATAGATGATCTTTCGCTTCGGGAGGCGGCATATCTGGCGGTTGAAGCGGTAGAGTCATTGATAGAAGACTGCGATATATATGCCGGGCTGGAGAATCTTGGCATACCGGAAGAGGTTTTTCCTGAGCTGGCTGAGGTTGCCATGACAGTGACAAGGCCCCTTGAAAACAATCCACGCAAGGT
>JAUWQS010000238.1 GCA_030610915.1 Pseudomonadota bacterium
TTAGACTGCATTGTTTCTTTGATTGCCTCTAAGTTTTTTTCTTTTCTTAATTCTTGTTTTATTGTTATAGTTTTCATAAAATAATCTATAACAACATTCTTTGCTATTGTTCAGCTTGTTTTTCGGGATAACGGCAGTGCTGGAGTTTGGGAACGAGAAAAAGCTAACAGCACAGGTCGAATTCATTCAGCCTGTTTCTTGCGGCTTGCAATTTCACCCTCTATTTCATCCATTAAGACATCGACAAGATTTTTCTCTTTTACCTTCCTTATCACCTCGCCCTTTTTGAAAAGCATCCCAAAACCACGCCCCCCGGCAATTCCTATATCGGCCTCAGCGGCCTCCCCGGGACCGTTAACCACGCAACCCATGAGGGCGATCTTCAGATACTCCTTCATACCGGCCAACCTCTTTTCCACCTCTTCCACCAGTCTGAAGAGATCAATCTCACAACGCCCGCAGGTGGGACAGGATATAATATCCGGTCCTACCCTTCTGATATTTAATGTCCTCAGTATCCGGTAGGCAATGTCCACTTCAGTTACAGGATCGCCGGTTATGGATACCCTGATAGTGTCTCCGATACCCTCATATAGAAGTATCCCAATCCCTATAGAGGATTTAACACTGGAACTGATAATGCTTCCCGCCTCTGTGACACCGAGGTGGAGAGGATAATCCGTCTTATCTGATATTAAGCGATAGGCCTCAACCATAGTGGCAACGTCCGATGACTTCAATGATATCTTGATGGAATAAAACCCCATATCCTCAAAGGTGTTTAGACTATTCAGGACGCTTTCAACCAGGGCGGCGGGGGTTGCCCCTCCGTATTTTGACAGCATCTCCTTCTCCAGAGATCCTGCATTGACCCCTATGCGGATCGCCACATCCCTCTCCCCGGCCGCTGAAATAATTTCTCTTATCTTATCTTTGCCGATATTGCCGGGATTTATCCTGATTCCATCAACTCCGTTCTTAATAGCCTTCAGGGCGAGGATATGACTGAAATGTATGTCGGCTATCAGCGGTATCTTGATATCCCTCTTGATATTCACGAGGGACTGCGCCGCCTCTCTGTCGGGAACGGCAACCCTTGCCAGCTCACAACCCGCATCTTCAAGCCTTCTGATCTGTTCAATGGTAGCCTTCACATCTCTTGTGTCGGTGCATGTCATTGACTGAACGACAACAGGCGCTCCTCCCCCTACTTGAACATCACCAACATAAACAGGTCTTGTCTTTTTTCTTTTAATTATTGGATATTCTATCATACAGACCTCGTTAAATAGTCGAGTGGGAAAGTAGTCGAGTGGGAAAAAACCACAAACAATTTCATTAGGTTGTTTAGGCTGAAGGCTGAAGGCTGTTAGGGCTGAAGGAATATTAATCATATCTACCTTTTACCTTCAGTCTTCGCAACCGACTGTCCAATTTTCGGGTAAAGGCTGCTTACTTGAATAATACCAACCACTTGACCACTCGACTACTTGACGAGGTCTGTCATAAGTGCCTAACCCGGGCAAACCGGAAACAAAAAATGGTTCAGGGTTCAAGGTTGACAGCTTTTAACCGTTGAACCGTTGAACCGTGAACTTTGTGCCATCCCGCCGGCACCGGCATTTTATGATAAAGACGCTCCCGCCATGACTCCAGGAAAAGTCTGCGACATCCCATAAAATCGGCTGCGCATATAACCTTACGCCCGGTTAAAGATTTCAGATCATCGAGCCAGCGACACCCTTCCTCACACCGGAGGAGATGGTGATCGATTATCAAAGTACCCACGCCACCGGCGAGACGAATTGCCCTGCGCCATGCATTTTCTTTCTGAACAGGTGTCAGATGTGACAAATACAATGGCGGGCCGGAAACCAGCACAACATCGGGTTCCCAATCCAGTATCTGCGATACAGGGCCATCATCGAGAAGCTGGATATCAGAGGCATGGACAAAAACATCCCTCCCATCGATAATTCGTGTCATCATGACCGTCCCCAGCCCGTTGCCCTTTTCACCGTGCGGTTGCGGTTTCGAAAAAGTCATCAACCCCCTTTCCTGCCCTTCCACAACAGGCAGTGTCCGACCCAGCGCCTTTGATAAATCGTTGTAGCGCATTGATACTCTGTCGAGAGGATAGTCTGGAGCTTTGCACCAGAAACGGGTATTCCGACACGTATCCACAACCTGCAGTACATTAAGCTGATATGGATTGGCGTCAATTAGAGGAATATGATCGCCGTGATAGTGACTGATTACCACATCGGTGGCGCTCTTCAATGACTCGATTATCTTGTTGCGAATCTTCACGCCTACGGCAATCTGAAGAGGATGCGGAAGCCTGCCATGACGGAGATAACCCAGAGCCACCCCTGGATCAATAACAACTTTACGATCCTTTACCGTCACAACCGTGCAGAGACCGCGAACCCCGAGAGACTCCGTGCCGATTATCTCGATTTGCATGACCACTTCCTTATCAGGACTTTAAATACTCAGGTAAATAGTGCCTGAACGAAAACCCTGTTCAGGCACAGTTTTGAGTTTTGGGTTTCGAGTTTTGAGTTAAAAAAAGAAAACAATCTCAGCGAGCTTGAATTTTCTAAACAAAAATGAAAAACCATATTTCAGGGTTTTCGTTCAGGCACTAAATAGGCTGTAGGTAGAGAAGGTTGTTAGTTTTTTGCTAAATGTCTTCAGCCTACCCACCTGTATAGTCACATGATTTCTTTGTATTTAAACCTGTCTGCGTTCATCTGTGTGAATCTGTGGCTGAGTAGTTACGTTATAGTTACAGTTTTCGTTCTGAGGGGGAGAGGAGGCTCCAAAGAGTTCCGACGATGATGCCTGATAGGATTTTGTATTTATCCCGCTTCGGCGGACTGCCTCAAGAAACCTCGTTCTTCCTATAGCCGTTATGTCGTCTGTATATTCCGGCATGTCGAAGCTCACGCGGACATGGCCTTGGGCGTCGAAATTATATATTTCATCCGGCCGGATATTATAAATGAGATTGGTAAGTTGTTCGGAGTCGGAAAGGTCGCCGTAATGGAAAAAAAGCCTTGTGCACTCCACGTGCGAGTCTGGGTGGATGTGGTCTATCCTTCCTGTGTTGAATGTGCTTGCCCTTCGGATAAATCCGTGGAAGACGCTGATAACCGTATTGAAGTTCATGCCAGACAAGCGCTGCCGTTACAATTTCGTGTTGGTGTCTTTCAAACATCATAATAACCGATTTATCAGGCGTTGTTTCCAAAGACTCCGATAGAATATTCGTATCCGGCAAATATTTCATCTGTCCTATTCAGAATTTATAATCCACTCCGGCTTGCGAAAAATTATGGTTTCCATATTTATAATCGTTCATGGTTCAAAGGGAGAAGAGCAAAGAGCTCTATACTCAAAAATAGAATTGCAGGTTTACCTTCGACCCTGAACGGTGAGCTCTGAACCTGCGACCGCCTGCCAATTATATTTCAGAAACACCTCTTTCAAGCACGGCTCTTGCTATAATAACTCTTTGAACATCAAGGCTTCCCATAACAGTCTGGGCGCTGATAGCGGTGCGGAAAAGATCGGATATATCAAACTCTTCGGTCAGCCCGTAAGCCCCATGAATCTCCATGGCATCTGATGTGATCTTCTTTATATTCTCACCAACCATCAATTTTAAAACAGCCGATCCGGCAAGTATATCCTCTCCCCGATCCATCGTCGCGCAGGTCTGATAAAGATAAGAATTCATGGCCGCCAGCATGGTGGCCATCTCTGCAAGTTTCACCTGGATCATCTGAAACTTGTGACCGATCGGTTTTCCCCTGTGGGTTTTTGTATTCGCATACTGAATTGACAGATCGACGGCCCTCTCCGCT